>JAZNPG010000014.1:0-5742 GCA_045589555.1 Acutalibacteraceae bacterium | reverse complement strand
TACCGCAAAAACAAGCAGACAAACAAAATCGAGCGTATCTCTGTTCTCGGGGTTAATCTTGTAGGCTGGAAGCAGGAAAACGGCAACGATGTTATGATTGCAAACCTGAGAACAAGAATTGTTGACTATGTTGTTGACGATACAACAGGAAACATTATCAGAGGCAGCAACACCGCAGAAAAATTCATGACTTATGAATGGAATCTTATCCGCACAAGCGGAAGAGTAACAGGCAAGGAAGAAGGCACAAACGCAAGCGTCTGCCCTAACTGCGGTGCCACTCTCAATCTCAACAAATCAGCAAAATGCGAATACTGCGGCTCAATTATTGAAACCGATAATTATGACTGGGTGCTTTCAGGCATCAAGGGCCTTTCACAAAGAACCGCAGGAAACTAAAGCAGCAAAAAAGCCGTCAGGATAATTCCTGACGGCTTTTGTTTTTCTGTGACCGATACGGGAGTAGCCCGCTCGGATTATATAAAATCATCGCAGCTTGCTGCGTGATATTTGCACGGGTTTTGCCCCGCTCTGCTCTTATTTTGTGAGCAGTGCATCGAGCTCAAGGATTTTAAGAAGCTTTCTGAATGTGAACTTCTTTTCACTTTCGATTTCCTTGAGAAGTTTGCTTTCGATTTCTTTTGAATAATTGTTGTAGTTCATTTCATTCATCCTTTCTTCTTGTGATGTCTTTATTATACGCATATTCTCAAAAAAGTCAAGTGATTTTGCACAAATATTAGCTTGCGTTTTAGTACAACTTGCACAATAAATTTGAATTCCAAAATTATCAAGGCTTCACAGATTTTATTAATCGCTCAAAAAAATTTTGTGCATCATATATAAACCGAAATGTCAGTTTTTGTATAATTCAAACAAACACAGGCGAATGTTTAAAAATCCGCAAAATAAAATTTGTGAAAGTTTTTCACTTGTTTTTTCAAAAAAAACAGGCAGCTTACACGGTTTTGACGTACAAGCTGCCTTTAATTATTATTCGGATTTTTTCAAGGCTTCATAAAGCCTGCTGCAATGGTTCTTTTCTCTTGATTCAAAGAAATCAGCCATTCTCTTTTTATACGGCGGATGAGGTCTGAAACCGTTTTCCGCAATTCGCTTAATGATCTCAATAAGCTCATCACCTGTCTGAGCTATATCGCCAAAACCTTCTTCAAGAGGCAAATCAAGCTTATTATAGTTATGGGTTATTCCTGCCCTGAATTCGGTATAATCAGGAACAAAATAAGCAATAGGCCTCTGAAGATAAACAAAATCAAAAACGATTGATGAATAATCCGTTATCATCATCAGATAATCCTGCATTTCACCCTCACGGGTAACATGGATTCTCGGATTATCGATAACAAAATATTGCTCATAGTCTTTGAAAATAGGGTGATTCTGAAAATCAAGCTCAAGGTCATATTCCTCAAGGAGTTCCGCAAGCTCGGGAGAATTGAGGAAGCTGCTTGTTTCTTTGTAATAATCGGAAGCAAGAAACTTTTCGGGCATAAGCTCACGGGTATTATTTACATATTCACCGATAAGATTCTTTCTCCACGAGGGTGAATACAGAAGTTTTCTCTTGGGCTGCGCTTTAAGATCGATTGCATCAAACCTCGGCATACCGCTCATAATCAGGTCTTCATCTTTGAAATTATATATTTCCGTGAAATTCTTTCTCTCAAATTCCGATGAAATAACAACCTTATCTACATTTGCCCTTTCCTTGGAATACAAAAGAGGAAGCCTTGCATGAAGAATTCCGTGCTGAAGATAAATGAGCTCAAACCTTGCGATATCAGAATACCATTTGAGAGGCATTCCGCCGAACGGGCTGAAAATAGAAAGCGAGTTGAAGGATGACAGAATCTTACTGCATCGCATAAAAAGATTTTTATGTTTTATGCTCTTGAAACGAACAAGATTCTTTCTTTGCTCGGATGTAAAATAAGCACTCTTGTTTTTCAGTTTATCATAAACATAATAACGTTTGACACCGTCATTGATTCCGAAATCATGGATGAACTGATAGTATCCGTTATCGAGGATGCCCTCTCTGTCACAATAGAGCCATATTTCTTCATTCTTCTCGCTTTTCATTTCGCTGTGAATTCTGTAGAAAGCTGCTCTCTTTTTGATGCGTGCAATCTTTCTGTTTGCCTCTTTTCTTGCTTCTTCAAGGCTTTCCTTATCAGCCTTTGTGATAAGAATACTGCCCGAAGACGAAAGATACTCAACAGTATATTCGCCGCAAGCAACAAGATTTTTCTGCGAATTCACCATACACCTGAAGCCGAAGAAGGGAGTGAGCGAAACTATATCCTCGCCCACCTTGAGCCTGAATGCGATTGACGTTACCTCATCAAGATCAACGCTGAAATCAAATCCGCCGAAACGGTTTGTTGCACACTTGCTTTTATGATAGCTGTATGTGGTTTCCGACATGGGTATTTCGTTGAGATTATTATCATTATCAAGATAATAAAGAGTTAAATCTTTATAATCAACAACGCCGTTTCTGACATAGCCGAGAATATGGCACTTACCGTTTCTGACGGTTAATCTGTTAAGGAAAACCGCAAAGGTCTGCGAAAACAGAAGGCAATCCGAGCAATATGCGCTCATTCGGGAGTTGTTGAAGGCAAGCTCAAATTTGCGCTTTTTCATGCGCACGAAATACTCAATGTGGTATGGCTCGATATAATAGGAGTTTGCAATTATTTCGATATCGATTTCGGAAAGAATATCCTCGAGAATCTCCATCTGCTTCTTCTCGGTTTCCTCATCGATATGAGAAACAAGCATATCAGCGGCAAGCCTCCAGCTTAAGTTATAAATAATCATCGACTGTGCCGTGGGGTGAGCCTTGCCGTTTTCATCCCTTTTTGCATTGAGCACCTTGCGCATAAACGCAACATACTGGTCGAAGCAATAATAGGGATTATTATAAAGCGAGCTTGCGGAATTGGAATGGCGGTAATAAACATAAACCGCATCCTTTACGAAGCCGATTTTTTCTTTCTTAAGAAGCCACGAATAGATAAACCACTGGTCCTCGCCGAGAGTAAGCTCCTCATCAAAAAGAATGCGCTCATTTTCGGGAACATTCTTAACGCAAACATTCATTGTTGTCTGCAGAAGATTATAGTTGCAATTGATATCGTAAACGCCTGTATGGTCAAGAATATCAAAACGCTTGTGGGAGGTGACAACGCCTTTTTCATTGAGATAGTTGATTGTATAGGTGACCAGATCAACCTCATCATAATGCTTTTCAAAGAATTTATAGATATCAAGAAGAGTGTTTGAAGATATTGTGTCATCCGAATCAAGAAAGAGAATATACTTGCCCTGTGCAAGCTCCATGCCTTTGTTTCTTGCGGTTGAAACGCCGCCGTTTTCTTTCTCAAAATAAACAATATTATCGTATTTTTCGGCAAGCCTTGAGCATACTTCACCGCTGTTGTCGGTTGAGCCGTCATTAACAAAAACAATCTGAAAATGCTTTGACGGCATGCTCTGATTCATCAAACTTTTGACGCATTTTTTTATAAAAGCCTCGCAGTTATACACGGGTATAACCACAGAAATTTTATACTTATAATCTGAATTTGACATTTCAGCCTTCCCTTTCGCATCATGTGTTTTAACAAACAAAAATACTGTTATTCCGCCTTGCTGAAATCAGCCGTTATCTTTTTGAGAATCTCTTTATCGGCAGGGCAAAAGTTATACTGTTCAATCTCCGAAGGTAAAATAAATTTGATATCGTTGTGCTCAAGCTTTTGCGGCTCGCCGCCCGAAAGACGGGCATTGAAAAGAGTCAGATGAATTGTTATATCGGGGTAAACATGGTCAACCTCCATATAGATACTGCCAACCTCAACACCGACGCCGATTTCCTCAATACATTCCCTGTTGAGAGCCTGCTCAAGGGTTTCGCCCTTTTCGACCTTACCGCCGACAAATTCCCATTCAAAAGCTCTGGTTTTTGTTGCCGGTCGCTGGCAAATCATAAATCTGTTATCTTTCCAAACTAATGCCGCAACAACCTGTGTCATTATCAATTTTCCTTTAATAAAAATGAATTTATTCCATATATTATTAAATTTATAACATTTTAAACTGATTGTCAATGCAAATTTTTTAATTTGATCCGAATTGAGTAACATTCAAGCAAATCAGCAATAATTTTCTGATAAAAAACACGCAAACAGCTAATTTTGTTTCGAGAAATTTAACCAAAAATCAAATAATTTTTTTGTGAATATTCAACATTAATTTTTCTCACTGAAACAAATAAGTTGTTGCAGTATACGATTTTATTTTTTGCATATTTTTCATAACCCTTTTTTATTGACTTTAAAGAGCCTTTTATATATAATATTATGAAAACATTAAAATGCGTTAGTGTTTTGCTGCCGGGCAGGCAGTTTAATGTATCCGTTTTTTCGGATATGCTGTTCTAATCTATGCCGCTTCATCGCATTCACTGAACGGCAAAAAGGAGAGTTTACACATGAAGAAAATCACAATCGCAGATGCAACACTCAGAGCCTGCGCACGCAGAGGCGAGCTTGCGCTCAGCTTCAAGGAAAAGCTTGAAATTGCAAAGCTCCTTGACAAGCTTCAGGTCAATGTTATTGAAACAGCTCCCGTAGCTGACGAAAAGATTGACACCCTCGTTTTGCGCACAATCAGTCCCCTCCTAAAGAACAGCATTCTATCCTGCCCCGTAGGTTTTTCCGTTGAAGAAGCTGACAGAGCTCTGCGCTCCATTTCCGGCACAGCCAAGCCCCGTCTGCTTGTTTCGCTGCCTGTTTCGGCAGTTCAGATGGAATACATCTGCCATAAAAAGCCCGCTCAGATGCTTGAGCTTATCAAATCATTGACAGCTCACTGCGCATCAATCTGCAACGATGTTGAGTTTGCAGCGGTTGATGCAACAAGAGCTGAAAAAGAATATCTTTTCGAAGCCGTTAAAGCAGCAATTGAAAACGGCGCAAAAACCGTTACTCTTTGCGACACGGCAGGAGCTCTTCTCCCCACGGAATTTGCTCAGCTCATCAAAGAGCTTTACGAAGCAGTTCCCGAAGCAAAGAATATCACTCTCGGCGTTGAATGCAGCAACGAGCTCGATATGGCAAATGCCTGCATTTTCAGCTGCATTGCCGAAGGGGCTCTCGAAATCAAAACTGCCATCGGAAGCGAAAGCATGCCTGACCTTGAAAAGGTTATGAAGGCCCTTCAGGTCAAGGGTCACACTCTCGGCGCCGGCTACGATGTCAACTCCATGGCAATCAACCACTCTGCAAACCAGATTCTCAGACTTATCAACACAAAACACTCTGATTCGGATAAATTCGATTACGGCGTTGCTTCAAGCGCAAGCAATGTTCTGCTTGATAACACAGCTGATATCACAAAGGTAAGCAAAGCAATCGTTTCACTCGGTTATGAGCTTACGGAGGACGACACCTCAAAAGTTTTTGAATCTTTCAAAAGCATCGCAGGCAAAAAGCAGGTCGGCGCAAAAGAGCTTGACGCAATCATCGCAAGCGTTGCAAATCAGGTTCCCCCCACCTACAGACTCCAGAGCTACGTTATCAACAGCGGCAACGTTATTTCATCAACCGCAAACATCGTTCTTGAAAAGGGTAACAGAACACTCAAGGCTGTTTGCTTGGGCGACGGTCCGATTGACGCAGCTTTCCTCACAATTGAGCAGATTATCGGCCA
>JAZNPG010000013.1:0-34480 GCA_045589555.1 Acutalibacteraceae bacterium | reverse complement strand
CCGTATGAATAACCGAAAATATCCTCAAGTGAAAGATTCTTATCAAATTCAAAGCCTACGCCGTTACCCATTGCCATTTTGAGAACAGCCTCTGCTGCACCGCCCATGCAGGGAGTATAAACAGCGGCAGCCTTGCCTGCCTCAACAAGAGCGTGAACCTCATCATAAACCTTAAGGAGAGATGCGGTTTCGGGAAGCTTATCGGCAGTATAGTCAGGCTTGATAATAACAACCTTGCTGCCCGCCTTTTTGAATTCGGGAGAAACGATATTCTTAAGCTTTTCGGTTGTAACTGCAAACGAAACAAGTGTGGGAGGAACATCGATATCTTCAAACGTGCCGCTCATTGAGTCCTTACCGCCGATAGCAGCAACCTTGAGGTCGGTCTGAGCCTTGAATGCGCCGAGAAGAGCAGCAAGAGGCTTGCCCCATCTTGCAGGATCCTTCTTAGGCTTCTCGAAATATTCCTGGAATGTCAGATAAACATCCTCAAACTTTGCACCTGCTGCGATGAGCTTTGAAACAGATTCAACAACTGCAAGATAAGCGCCGTGATAGGGGCTCTTTTCTGTGATGAAGGGGTTGTAGCCCCATGACATAACGGAGCAGGTATCGGTTTCTTTCTTCTCAACAGCTACCTTATGAACCATTGCCTGAATGGGAGTAAGCTGGTGCTTGCCGCCGAAGGGCATAAGAACTGTGTTAGCACCGATTGTTGAGTCGAAACGCTCTGAAAGACCTCTCTTTGAACAGATATTGAGGTCGGCAGCCATTTCAGTATACATATCGGCAAAAGAAGTGCCGATTTCTTTAGAATAATCCTCAAGCTTTGCAGGAGCAACATCAATATGCTTCTCTGCACCGTTTGAGTTGAGGAAATCACGGCTGATATTAACGATAGCCTTGCCGTTCCAATACATTACAAGGTAGGGCTTTTCCTTAACCTCGGCAACAACGGTTGCTTCAAGGTTTTCGCTTTCTGCAAGCTCGCAGAATCTTCCAACATCCTTTGCTTCAACAACAACAGCCATTCTTTCCTGGCTTTCGGAAATCGCAAGCTCTGTGCCGTCAAGACGCTGATACTTTTTGGGAACTTCATTGAGGTTGATTTCAAGACCGTCAGCAAGCTCGCCGATAGCAACGGATACACCGCCTGCGCCGAAGTCATTGCAGCGCTTGATGAGCCTTGAAGCTTCTTTGTTTCTGAACAGACGCTGAAGCTTTCTTTCCTCGGGTGCATTACCCTTCTGAACCTCTGCACCGCAGCTTTCAAGTGACTTGAGATTGTGGCTCTTTGAAGAACCTGTTGCACCGCCGCAGCCGTCACGGCCTGTTCTGCCGCCGAGAAGAATAACTCTGTCGCCGTCAACAGGGCATTCACGGCGTACGTTTTCTTCAGGAGCAGCAGCGATAACTGCGCCGATTTCCATTCTCTTTGCAACATAGCCGGGATGATAAAGCTCATCAACAATGCCTGTTGCAAGACCTATCTGGTTACCGTAGGAGCTGTAGCCTGCCGCTGCGGTAGTAACAATTTTTCTCTGAGGAAGCTTGCCCTCGATTGTTTCGCTTACGGGCACGGTGGGGTCACCTGCGCCTGTTACGCGCATTGCGGCGTAAACATAGCTTCTGCCTGAAAGCGGGTCTCTGATTGCCCCGCCGATGCAGGTTGCAGCACCGCCGAAGGGCTCGATTTCTGTGGGATGGTTATGAGTTTCGTTCTTGAAGAGAAGAAGCCATTTTTCTGCCTTGCCGTCAATTTCAACATCAATCTTAACTGTGCAGGCGTTGATTTCTTCGCTCTCATCAAGCTTTGCAAGCAGACCCTTGCTCTTGAGATAACGGCCTGCGATAGTGCCGATATCCATAAGGTTTATAGGCTTTGTTCTGCCGATTTCTTTTCTGACAGCAATATAATCGTCATATGCCTTCTGGAGAAGCTCATCCTCAAACTTAACGGAATCAATGTTTGTGAGGAAGGTTGTGTGGCGGCAGTGGTCTGACCAATATGTATCAATCATTCTGATTTCGGTGATTGTGGGGTCTCTCTGCTCGCTGATGAAATAATTCTGGCAGAATCTGATATCGTCAAGGTCCATTGCAAGACCGTATTCTTCAACAAAACCTGCAAGACCCTTTTCGTCGAGCTTAATGAAGCCGTCAAGAGTTTTAACGGTTTCGGGAATTACATATTCAGCTGCAAGAGTTTCGGGCTTTTCAAGAGATGCTTCTCTTGCCTCAACGGGGTTGATAACATATTTTTTAATCTGCTCAAGCTGTGCATCGCTGAGATTGCCGTAAAGGCAATAAACCTTTGCGCTTCTTACAAGAGGTCTTTCGCCCTTGGAAATCATCTGAATGCATTCTGCGCAGGAATTTGCTCTCTGGTCAAACTGACCGGGGAGAAACTCTGTTGCAAAAAGTCTGTCGCACTCAAGGTTGGGTTCTTCGGAAATAATATCGAGCTGGGGCTCGGAAAGAACCGTTGTTTTTGCATAATCAAAAAGCTCTTTTTCAAGACCCTCAAGGTCATATCTGTTGAGGATTCTTACATTTTCAAGAGCGGTAATTCCGAGAAGCGAAACAAGCTCGTTTTTAAGTGCCTGAGCTTCGTTTGCAAGCCCGTTTTTCTTCTCAACATAGGCTCTGTATACCATAATCATCAGACCTCCATTGCTTTCTTGCCGATATCCTTGCGGTAAAAGGCATTTTCAAAATTAACTGTTTTAACTGTTTCGTAGGCTTTTTCAATTGCTTCGCCGAGCGTTGCAGCTGTTTCGGTAACGCCGAGAACTCTGCCGCCGCCCGTAAGCAGCTTGCCGTCAGCAAGCTTTGCGCCTGCAATATAAATATTTTTATCGGCAGGCATTGTGATTTCAAAGCCTGTCTGATATTTCTGCGGATAACCCTCGGATGCCATTACAACACAGCATGCGCTGTTTTCGCTGAACTTAACCTCTGCATCTGCAAGAGTGCCTGCAGCAACATGCTTCATAATCTCAAAAAGGTCGCTTTCAAGAAGAGGAAGCACAACCTGTGTTTCGGGGTCGCCGAAACGGCAGTTATATTCAATAACCTTGGGACCGTTCTTTGTAATCATGAGTCCGAAGTAAAGGCAGCCCTTGAAAGTTCTGCCCTCTGCATTCATTGCATTGATTGTGGGCAGGAAGATTTCTTCCATGCATCTCTGTGCAACCTCTGCGGTGTAATAGGGGTTGGGAGCGATTGTGCCCATTCCGCCCGTGTTAAGACCCTTGTCACCGTCAAGCGCACGCTTATGGTCCATCGAAGAAATCATCGGCACAACCGTTTTGCCGTCCGTAAACGAAAGAACGGAAACCTCGGGACCTTCAAGGAATTCTTCAATAACAATCTGATTGCCGCTGTCACCGAACTGCTTATCCTCCATGATGCTTCTGACTGCATCTGCAGCTTCCTCACGGGTCATTGCAATGATAACACCCTTGCCGAGAGCAAGACCGTCAGCCTTGATAACCGTGGGGATGGGAGCGGTTTCGATATAAGCGAGAGCTTTTGCGGCATCATCAAACACTTCGTACGCAGCGGTAGGGATGCCGTATTTTTTCATAAGGTTTTTGGAGAAAACCTTGCTGCCTTCAATAATTGCAGCCTTTTTCTCGGGGCCGAAGCAGGGAATGCCGAGCTTCTGAAGTTCATCAACCGCACCGAGAACAAGGGGATCATCGGGAGCAACAACGGCAAAACCGATATCGTTATTCTTTGCAAAATCAACTATGCCGTCAATATCCTTTGCTCCGATTGCAACGCACTCAGCATCAGCAGCGATACCGCCGTTGCCGGGAAGCGCATATATTTTTTCGATTTCTTTATTTTCTTTAAGCTTTTTGATGATGGCGTGCTCACGTCCGCCGCCGCCTACAACAATTACTTTCATTTTAACCCTCCGTTATGATTTCTTTGCAGACCTTTTCAACCGAAAGAGGCAGGATAATCCATTCCGCCTGCTCCATAACTCTTCTCTGGAGAGTTTCGGGAGTGTCATCGGGCCGGATGTCAACCGCTTTCTGCATTATAATCTGTCCGCCGTCGGGAATTTCGTTAACAAAATGCACGGTTGCGCCCGTCACCTTAACGCCGTAATCAAGCGCCGCCTGATGAACGCGCAAACCGTAAAAACCTTCGCCGCAGAATGACGGAATCAGCGAAGGATGAACGTTGAGAATCCTCTTTTCGAAATGAGAGGTGAATCTCTCGCTCAGAATGCTCATGAAGCCTGCAAGCACGATAATATCCGTGCCGTTTTCTTCAAGAAGCTCGATAAGTCTGCCCTCGAAATCGGGGGTTTCTTTTTTTATAACCGTTTCGGTCTTTATGCCGGCATTCGCCGCTCTCTCAAGAGCATAGGCTCCCGATTTATTTGAAATAACAAGCGCAATTTCACCGTTCTCGATGATTCCGCTCTTCTGAGCATCGATAAGCGCCTGCAGATTTGTTCCGCCGCCGGAAACAAGAACGGCGATTCTGGCTTTTCTGACCATGGATCAATCTCCTTAAAAATTATTGCTCCTTGACCTTATCAAGGAAAGCTATTGCTGCCGCACCGACAAAGTTGCCTGCAATAATCATCCAGATATATCCGAACGCTTCAAGCGAAACAATGCCCGAAAGCGCAAAATAGAACATATCAGCAATTGAATGCTCGAATCCGCTGAGAATGAAAACGGGAATGCAGAAGAGAATACCGAGAGCGGATTTGGATTTTCTGTAAACAGCAACGGCAACATACATCAGCACGCCGCAGAGAAATGCCTTGAAGAATGCCTCGGGCATTGTCTGAGCAAGCTTGAGCGTACAGCTTGCGAGCGCCTTTTCTTTAAGTGCGGGCGCAGCAAAATTAATCATGCCTGCACAAAGGCATGCGCCTGCAAGGTTACCGGGCAGGCAGAGAAGCAAATCGGAAATATCCGATTTTTTGTGGCTGTGGACAATGAATCCCGCTTTGCCCGTAAAAAGAGCAAAGCCGAGATAGCAGATGGCAAGCAGCGCAACTGCAAAAAACACTGCGCCTATGTATTTAATGTCGCAGGTCAGAAAAACAGTGCCGCCCACGGCAACCATAAAACCTGCCGCAATTCCGCTAAGAAAAACTTTCATCAGCAAATAACAACCTTTTCGTCAGATTCAATGATTTCGCCCATAACATAAGCGTCCTCACCGTGTGCCTTGAGAATTTCAAGAGTTTTTTCAACATCTTCGGGAGCAACAACAATGCTCATGCCAACGCCCATGTTGAATGTGTTGAACATATCTCTTTCGGGGATGTTGCCTGTTTTTGCGATAAGCTCGAATATGGGGAGAATGCGAAGGGCGGATTTATCAATCTTTGCGCCGAAGCCTTCGGGAAGGCTTCTCGGAATGTTTTCATAGAAGCCGCCGCCTGTGATATGAGAAACAGCCTTAACGGTTACTTCCTCAAAGAGGGCGGTCATGGGCTTAACGTAAATCTTTGTGGGGGTAAGCAGAGTTTCGCCTACGGATTTGCCGCCGAGCTCTGCAACGGGAGTTTTGATATCTGCGTTTTCAACATCGAAAACCTTGCGTACAAGGGAGAAACCGTTTGAATGAACACCGCTTGAGGGAAGAGCGATAACTGCATCGCCTGCCTTGATTGTTTTATTGTCAAGAACCTTATCCTTATCAACAACGCCTACGCAGAAGCCTGCAAGGTCATATTCGTCAACGGGATAGAAGCCGGGCATTTCAGCAGTTTCGCCGCCGATAAGAGCAGCATTTGACTGTACGCAGCCTTCAGCTATACCCGAAACGATTTCGGCAATTCTTTCGGGAACATTCTTGCCGCATGCGATATAGTCAAGGAAAAGCAGGGGCTTTGCGCCGCAGCAGATGATATCGTTTGCGCACATTGCAACGCAGTCGATGCCAACTGTGTCGTGCTTATCCATAATAAAAGCGAGCTTTAATTTTGTGCCTACGCCATCGGTACCGCTTACAAGAACGGGCTTTGAGATACCTGTGAGGTCAAGCTCAAAAAGTCCGCCGAAGCCGCCGATATCGGACATTGCGCCTGCAGTAAGAGTTCTTTTGATGTGGGCTTTCATAAGTTCAACAGCCTTGTAGCCGGCGGTAATATCAACGCCTGCTGCTGCATAGCTTTCGCTGAAGCTTTTTTCCATAATTTATTCCTCCTGTGAAAATCACAATTATTAATGTTTTTTATTCCTTGCCTGTCCAGCAATATGTGCAGACGCAATCCTCAGGCAATCCGATTGCTTCAATAAGACCCTTCAGGCTCTGATAGCCGAGCGATGCAAACTTGAACTTTTCGCAAATCGTAGCAAGCAGCTTCTGACCTCTTTCCGTTGAAGCATCCGAGTATTCATCGATGTGCTTATCGCCCTCGGGACCTTCCAGCTCATGAATAACCCTTCTTGCGATAAGGTCATCATCGGAGGTGTTGCGTGAGAAATTGAGATATTTGCAGCCGTACATAATCGGCGGACACGCCGAACGCATATGCACCGCTTTTGCACCGTTGCTGTAAAGAAACTCAACGGTCTCGCGAAGCTGAGTGCCTCTGACTATGCTGTCATCAACCAGCAGCATGTTTTTATCCTGTATATTATCATGAACGGGAACAAGCTTCATCTTTGCAACTCTGTTGCGTTCAAGCTGGTTTGTGGGCATAAAGCTTCTGGGCCATGTGGGTGTATATTTAACAAACGGTCTTGCATAATTGACACGGCTGCCGTTTGAATAACCGAGTGCATGTGCAACGCCCGAATCGGGAACACCGCTTACAAGGTCAAGACCTTCGGGGCGGTTTCCTGCCTCGTCCCTTGCCATGATTTCACCGTTTCTGTTACGCATAACCTCAACATTGACACCTTCATATGTTGAATTGGGATATCCGTAATATGTCCAGAGAAAAGCGCAGATACGCATCTTTTTCAGCGGTTCGGAAAGCACCTCTATTGAATCGGGAGTAAGCCTTACTATCTCGCCCGGACCAAGCTCTTTGCAGAATTCATAGCCGAGCTTTTCAAATGCAAAGGATTCAAAAGAAACACTGTGACCGTTTTCATCCTTGCCCACAATTACAGGCAGACGGCCGGATTTATCTCTTGCCGCAAGCAGCGAGCCGTCCTCTTTAAGGATAAGGACAGAGAGCGAACCCTCGACCTTTTTCTGAGCAAATTTAATACCTTCAACAAAATCGCTCTTCTGGTTAATGAGAGCCGCTACAAGCTCCGTTGCGTTGATTTTGCCTGAGGTCATCGCATTGAAATGACCTCCGCTGAATGAAAGAAACTGCTGAACAAGCTCATCGGCGTTGTTGATGCAGCTTATTGTTGAAATTGCGTAAACTCCGAGATTGGAGCGAATGATGAGCGGCTGAGGGTCGCTGTCGCTTATGCAGCCGATGCAGGCGTTACCATGCATTTCATCAACTATGCCCGCAAACTTTGTGCGGAACGGCGCATTTTCGATATTATGGATATCACGTTGAAAGCCCTTGCTTTCGTCAACAGCAGCCATTCCGCCGCGGCGGGTGCCGAGATGTGAATGATAGTCAACACCGAAAAAAACGTCCAGAACAACATCACGCTTTGATGTCGCGCCGAAAAATCCTCCCATAGGGGTACCTCCCGAGAAATATTAAAACGAATTAATTATTGAACTTTTCTTCAATCTTCTTGTTTGCTGCGAGAACCTTTTCGGTTGCAGCTTTTCTTGCATCGGCAAGCTTCTTTGCAAGCTCGGAATCCGAAACTGCAAGAATTTGTATAGACAACAAGGCGGCATTAACTGCTCCGTCAATCGCAACCGTTGCAACAGGAATGCCTGCAGGCATCTGCACGGTTGAAAGAAGGGCGTCAATGCCGTCAAGAGTTGATGCTTTGACAGGTATACCGATAACGGGAAGGGTTGTGTTGGCTGCAACTGCCCCTGCAAGATGAGCTGCCTTGCCTGCAGCTGCAATTATTGCGCCGAAACCGTTATCAATTGCGGACTGAGAAAAAGCCTTTGCCTGCTCAGGAGTTCTGTGGGCCGAATAAACATGAACCTCGTAGGGTACACCGTACTCCTCAAGAGTTGCAATCGCTTTTTCAACAACAGGCAGATCGCTGTCACTGCCCATGATGATTCCAACCTTTTTCATAGAAAATCATCCTCCTCGGAAATTCTTTAAGAAAAACGGAAAAGCAAACCTGCATCTGCTGCAACGCCTGCTTCTTCAAGCCGTTATTTTGACATGTATTATTATACAATATATCTTTATTTTATTTCAATACTTTTCACAATAAAATTTAAGCGGATTTTGTCGGCTTATTTTGTAACTAACACCGAAACGGCACCGAGTCTGTCCGTTACTATTGACAAGCCCTTTGCTTTATGATAATATATCTTGAAATAAGAAATTTGCTTTCGGATACAGACTGTATCCGATTTTTTTACGCCGTTAACGGAGGTTGATTTTTTGACACTGACAGAATTATTTATAATTGCAGTCGGTCTTTCAATGGATGCCTTTGCGGTTGCGATTTGCAAGGGTCTTGCCGTAAAAAAGGCAGGTATAAAAGAGATGGCCGTTGCAGGTGCATGGTTTGGCGGCTTTCAGGGTCTTATGCCGCTTATCGGCTATTTCCTCGGCTCCGCTTTTTCAAGCTACATAACCAAAATTGACCACTGGGTTGCTTTTGTTCTTCTCGGAATAATCGGCATCAATATGATAAAGGAATCCTTTGAAAAAGAGGAAAACGAAAAATCCTGCGGTTCAATGGCTTTCAAGGAAATGCTGACCATGGCAATCGCCACAAGCATTGATGCTCTTGCGGTAGGCATAACCTTCGCCCTCCTGCCCGATGTTAACATTGGCGCTGCCGTGGGCTTCATCGGAGCAACAACATTCATCCTTTCCGCAATCGGAATCAAAATCGGCAATATTTTCGGCGCAAAATTCAAATCAAAAGCCGAGTTTGCAGGCGGAGTCATTCTCATCCTCATGGGTCTGAAAATTCTCATTGAGCATCTCGGAATCATCAAATTGTGATTGATTTTATTTCCGTAATGTAATATAATTTATTTGAAAGGCGGTGAATGCTTTGCCGAGAAAAGATTCAAGAAACACCCGCATGAAAATCATCAATGCCGCATGGGAGCTGTTTTATGAAAACGGCTATGAAAACACAACAATTGAAGATATTGTTGAGCGTTCAGAAACTTCAAAAGGCACTTTTTATCACCATTTCAGCGGCAAAGACGCCCTCCTTTCGACTCTTTCGTATCTTTTTGATGATAAATACGAATCTCTCGAAAGTGAAATTGATTATGACGGCGACGCTTTCAAAACTCTTGTGTGGCTGAACAAAGAGCTGTTTTTCATGATTGAAAACCGCATTTCGCTTGACCTTCTTGCAAGAATGTATTCAACGCAGCTTATCACAACGGGAGAAAAGCATCTGTTTGATAACAACAGAACATATTTTAAGCTCCTGCGAAAAATCATCATTCACGGTCAGCAGAACGGTCAGCTCCGCTCGGATGTTTCAACAAACGAGATTCTCAAGGCATACGCACTTTTTGAGAGAGCCGTGCTCTATGATTGGTGCATCTGCAACGGCAATTATTCTCTCTGCAATTATTCGCAGTTTCTTCTGCCGATGTTCCTGAACGGGTTTAAGACCGTAAACTGACACAAAGTCTTTTTTTGATAAAATTTTGAGTTTAATATAAATTACAGTAAACCGTCTTTTAATTTCAAGGCGGTTTTTACTTTTTTCTGTTTTCAGTCTGAACTTAATTCTATAATGCAGTCGGTATTGCATACGGAATAATTTTCTGATAATATATTTCTACTTTTTAAATTTCAGGAGGAAAATAATATGACTACACAGCTTATAGCATTTATATGCTATTTCGTTGTTGTTCTCGGCATCGGTCTCTTCTTCTTCTTCAAGTCGAAGGGTTCAGATGAAAAGGACTACTTTCTCGGCGGACGCTCAATGGGTCCGTGGGTAACTGCTCTGAGTGCTCAGGCTTCCGACATGAGCGGTTGGCTTCTTATGGGTTTCCCCGGCAGCATTCTCGCTCTTGGTATGGGTCAGGTATGGATCGGCATCGGTCTTGGTCTCGGCACTGCAGCCAACTGGATTTTTGTTGCACGCAGACTTCGCAAATTCTCTCAGGCTGCCAACGATTCAATCACAGTCCCCCAGTATCTTTCAAACCGTTTTCTCACCAAAAACCCTGCTCTGCAGATAATCTGCGCAGTTGTTTTCCTTGTGTTCTTCACAGTTTATGTTGCATCCAGCTTTGTTGCAGGTCAGAAGGTTTTTGTTCAGGTTGTACCTCAGCTTGCTGACAAGCCTGAAATTGCTCTTCTCATTTTTGCAGCTATCATTATTGTTTATACTTTCCTTGGCGGCTTTAAGGCTGTTTGCTGGACAGACTTTTTCCAGGGTCTTATGATGCTCGCAGCTCTTCTCGCAGTTCCTTTTATGCTTGCATTTGCTCAAGAACTTGATTTTTCCGTTTTCGAAGCTGTTGACGGCGGAACAAATCCTCTCAACCCCTTTGCAGCAACACCTCAGGAAATCATTTCAGGTCTTGCATGGGGTCTCGGCTATTTCGGCATGCCCCACATTATTGTAAGATTCATGTCCACAAAGAACGCAAAAGTTCTTAAAAAGTCAGCAACAATCGGTATCGTCTGGGTTGTTCTCACTCTCGGCGCCGCAATAGCAATGGCAATCCTCGGCAGAGCATTTGCTCCCACACAGGCTCTTGTTGAAGCAGGCAAGCAGGAACTCATCTTTGTTACTCTTGCTCAGAAGCTCTTCCCCGGATTTGTTGCAGGACTTCTTCTTTCGGCAATTGTTGCCGCTGCAATGAGCACAGCTGACTCTCAGCTTCTCGTTGCCTCATCATCTTTTACAAGCGATATTTATAAACCTGTTTTCAGGAAGAAAGCATCTGATAAAGAAACTCTCTGGGTAGGCAGAATTGTTGTTCTTATTATTGCTGTTGTTGCTTATTTCATCGCAAGCAGCAAATCAGAAGGCGCAGCAAGCATCATGACCCTTGTTGATAATGCATGGGGCGGCTTCGGCTCTGCTTTCGGTCCCGTAATAATTCTTTCTCTTTTCTGGAAACGCTTTACATATAAAGGCGCTATTGCAGGCGTTGTCGGCGGTGCAGTAGTTGACGTTCTCTGGATGCAGTTCCTTACAGAGTCAACCGGTATTTACGAGCTTTTCCCCGGCTTCATTGCAGGCGCAGTTCTTGCAGTTGTTGTTTCTCTCGTTGACAAGAAGCCCTCCAAGGAAGTTGAAGCTCTCTTCGATAAGGCAATCAGCAACGAAATCGAATAAGTTTTATAATAAAATCATCCCCGATGTTCATCTGAGCATCGGGGATTTGTTTTGGCACAATATTATATAATGCAAAAAAGAAATCCCCCGAACCTGCGTCCGGAGGATTTCTGGAGCTGATAGTCGGACTCGAACCGACGACCTGCGCATTACGAATGCGCTGCTCTACCAACTGAGCCATATCAGCAAATATTAAAGTACGCAAAGTATTATATGATATTAAACCGAATTTTGCAAGATGTTTTTTAAAATTATTTATTTTACGCTCCGTTTGTTACAGTTTAGAAACAAAAGCTTTACAAATTGGCTATTATAATTTATTAAACTGCACTTGATTTTATTCTCGAAATGGGCTATTCTATATATCAGTAAGCAACTCGCTTGCGCAAAAGCATTGCGGTTTTATGCCGCAATTACACGGAGGAAACAAACATATGATTAAGAAAACAATTGCGATACTGTCCGTATTTGCCGTTCTTTTCGGTCTTGCAGCCTGCAAGGGCGGCAATCTTGAAGGTAACCTTGAAGCCAAAACAACCGCACCTTCAGAATCCGCAGGAGCACCTGTTGAGGTAACCATGGCTGACCTTACGGCAACCAACCTTTTCGTTGATGACGGCAGCGGTAACACCATTCCCGTTGAAACAAAGGTTGACAGCAACGGCGATGTTATCTACGCCTATACTAACGCCAACGGTGAAGAGGTAACACAGAAGGATACCGACAACATTGTCGGCGTTACAAAATATTCAAAGGAAGATCAGGAAGGTCTTATTGAGGATTATTTTGAAGAACTGAGCAAGCAGTATGCCGAAAACCCTGACGGAATGATGGAAAAGGCAGAGGATATAGATTTTGTTCTTGCAGACGGTCTTGTTCCCGAAAACCAGTTCACCAAAACAGAAATCAAGCTTGATGCAAACGGCAACCCTGACCGTGCAGACACCAAATCATATCAGCAGCTCATCAGCGGCAATGCTTTCACTCTTAAGATGAATATAATGAGCGAAAATGACGGCATCAAGAGCACAGTTCCCATGACATGGATAAAGAGCGGAAACAACATGATTATGGAAACCAGCATGCCCGTTGATGCATCCGGCAATGTTATGAAAACAAGCATCCTTATCAAGGATTCAAAGTGCTACATGATTATCCCCTCAATGAGAATGTATGCTGAAGTTCCTGCAGAAACATTTGAAGAAATGTTCAATCCCGAATTTCTTGAGGAAGAAATCAAGGACAGCAATGTTTACGATTCATCATATACAGTAAAAGCAAACGGAAAATCCTATTCCTGCGATAAGTTCGTTTCAAAAGACGGTCAAACAACAACTAAGAATTTCTTCGATGATAAGGGCAACCTTGTAAGAACAGAAATCGTTTCGGGTGATGATGTCACAATCTGGGAGCTTACCCACATCTCCGACAAGGCAGATGCTTCAAAAATCGCAATCCCCTCAGGCTTCTTTGATATGTCCGTTCTCTACGGCGAGGATATTCCCTTCTGATTATGAACAATAAATGTGCTTTAATCACCGGCGCTTCGGGAGGAATCGGCAGAGCAATTGCGCTCCGCCTTGCGGCAGACGGCTTTGATATCGCCGCCTGCTACTTCTCAGATAAAGCCGGCGCGGAAGAACTCGGCAAGGATCTTGAAAAGCTCGGAGTTAAATTCAGGCTTTATCAGGCAGATGCCGCCGATTACAAACAGATTGAAAAAATTTTCGCAGACGCCGCCGATTATTTCGGGGGCGTTTCTGTGCTTGTCAATAACGCAGGCATGGCGCAGCAAAAGCTATTTACCGACATAACCGAAGAAGAGTTTGACCGCATCTGTGCTGTCAATTTCAAAAGCGTTTACAATTGCTGCAAATTCGCCGTTCCCTATATGGTAAGCAAAAAAAGCGGCAGTATTATCAACATTTCGTCAATGTGGGGTATCTGCGGAGCCTCCTGCGAAACAGTTTATTCAGCGACAAAGGCTGCGGTTATCGGCTTTACAAAAGCGCTCGGCAGGGAGCTTGCTCCAAGCAACATAAGAGTCAACTGTATCGCCCCCGGCGCAATTGATACAAAGATGAATTCCAACCTTTCTGCCGAAGAAAAAGATGCTTTTGCCGCTGAAATACCCATGGGCAGATTCGGCTCTCCCGAAGAAATTGCCGGAACCGTTTCATTTCTTGCGGGAAAGGATTCAGGCTATATAACCGCTCAGATTATCACGGTTGACGGCGGTCTGACCTGATTCCGCACCCTGTTAATGGGCATTATGCCGAATTTTGAGCGTTCTTTTTAGTAATTGTTTACTATTGATTTAACTTGTTTATTATGTTAAAATTTAATATACTGTAAAAACTCTGAATGTTGGAGGAAAGCATATGGCAAAGTGTCCTAAATGCGGTCGCAAACTTACATTATTTGATTGGCGTCCCAACTGCCCCGGTTGCGGCGTTAACCTTGTTTACTACGGTCTTGAAGAAAAACTTCTTGATGAGGCTGACGTTGCAGAAGCAGAGCATGCCAGACTTCAGAAAAGAATAGACAGACTCAAAGCCTCATTCGTTGGCTCAAAACTTACGATAATCAGAATCTTCCTCTCGATTATCCCGATTGCAACGTTACTGATTCCCCTTTGCAACGTAACCTTCAAAGCTCCTTTCATGGCTGAAAGAACAACTGCGGTTAACCTTATAACCCTGGTTGATGTTTTCTCAAACCTTGATTTCGATGCTTTGCTTGCAATGATCGGTACGGATGTTTTCAAGAGCACATTCATAGGTTATGCAGGCGCTCTTCTTTGCCTTGCCCTTTCTCTTGTTTTTGTTCTTGTTTGCCTTTTCGCTCTCATGGCAGCATGCGGTCCCAAAGGCAATATCAGAAACATCATCCTTAACAGCGTTACAATTCTTCTTGCTGTTGCATCGATTTTCTTCTTCAGCAGCTTCGCTTCAAACGCTGTAACCGTTCTGCCCGGATATCTCAGCGCAAAAATGGGCGTAGGTATCTTCGTTTATATCGGTGCACTCGTTATCCTTCTCGGCATGAACATTCTCATCACCGTTAAGGGTACCACAGTAAAATATAAGCAGTGCTATGTCGGCGGTATTCCTGCAGAGCAGTATTTTGAGCTTGTTGAAAAAGGCACCCCCAAAGAGGAGCTCCGCAAAATGATGGCCGAAGCTCTTGAGGCTAAAGAAGCTGCAAAAGCTGCAGAGGAAGATGCAAAAGCTGAAGAAAAAGTAGAGGTTGCAGCAGAATAAAAAGTTTGTTGTCAATTCCGGGAGGGCTTCAAATGAAGTCCTCCCGTTTATTGCGAAAAAATTATAAGGTTGTGTTTTGTAATGACATTTATCAATCAGATTTTATCATCCGTTCTCATCCCTATCTTTATGTGCCCCTATCTCCCCTTTATTCACATTGCAAAAATCTTCAATCAGCCCTTTGAACTGATTTCTCTTGCCGAAAACAACATCGGCTCTGCCGATGACCCGATATACCTCACCGCTCACAGAGGCATCACCGCCGTTGCTCCCGAAAACTCTCTGCCTGCTTACGAAAAAGCGGTTGAGCTCGGTTTCTATTCTGCCGAATGCGATATCCGCCTCACAAAAGACGGTCACTGGGTGCTTCTTCATAACGATGATGTAAACGGCCGCTTCTGCCAGTTCGGCGAGGTTGAGGATATGACTCTTGAAGAAGTGCGCAAGCTCCGCTTCAAGAACGGCTCAAACTTCTGGGCATACGAAAACCTCGGAATGCCCACTCTTGAGGAATATCTCGATGTGTTTGTCGGTTCAAAAACAAGACCGCAGATTGAAATCAAATCCGAAAACTTTGATATGCTTCACACCATTCTCGAGGCAGTAGAAGCAAAAGGTCTTACGGAACAGTCAATCATCATCTCCTTTGACCTTGAGCAGCTTAAAGCAATCCGCAAGCTTAACAGCAAAATCGAACTCTGGTATCTCATCGACAAAATTGACGAAAAGAACATTGCCGAAGCAAAAGAACTCGGCAACACATGGCTCTCCCCTAACCTTGCCGCAAACGATAAGGCAAGCATCCAGCTTGCTGTTGATAACGGCATCGGACTTTCATTCTGGACGGTAAACACCGTTGAAGATGCAAAAATGCTCTACGATATGGGCGTGCGTTATATGGAAACCGATACTCTCTGCTATTAATTAAAAGCAACTGCCTGAACGGGATTTCACCTGTGCAGGCAGTTTTTTGTTTGCAGTTAACTTTATCAGAATCGGTGCAAACTCTTCTTGCTCGGAATAATATTTGTGTAAACTGACAATGAATTCCGTAAAAAGCTTTCTCTTGCATATCTTCAAGCTATATGTTATATTATAAAAGGTTATATATTAACGGCAAAAATATCAATCAGGAGGCAACAATATGTGCCAGAATTGTCAGGGTCCCAAAAGCGACCTCACTCTGCTTGAGGATGTGCTTAAGGAATACGGCGGTGCACCGAGCAACCTTATCACAATCCTTCAGAAAGCGCAGAATATTTACGGCTATCTTCCCAAGGATGTAATGTACTGCATTGCAGAAAGAGTGGGCATTACTCCTGCCGATGTTATGGGCGTTGCAACTTTCTATTCACAGTTCAGACTCACTCCCATCGGCAAATACCTCATCATGTCATGTCAGGGCACAGCCTGCCATGTAAACGGCAGCGAAAGAGTTTCCGCCGCAATTTCCGAATACCTCGGCATCGGCAACGGTGAAACAACCGCAGACGGACTTTTCACCCTTGAAAACGTTGCTTGCCTCGGCTGCTGCTCGCTCGCACCCGTTATTATGATTAACGGCGAAGCCTACGGCAACCTCACCCCCGATTCTGCTGTTGCCGTTCTCAAATCCATTCAGGAAAAGGAGGGCAAATGATGCGTATAGTTATCGGTGAAGGCTCCTGCGGAATTGCTGCAGGCGCATCCAAGGTACATAAGGCTATTGAAGCTCTTATGACGGCAAATGAGCCCTTTTCTCTCGGCAGCACGGGCTGCATAGGTATGTGCTTCCTTGAGCCCATTGTTGATTTATATGACGGCAAAACTCTGCTTCGCCGACTTGTAAAGGTTACGGCAGACGATGCCGACGCAATAGTTGAAGCAGCAAGAAGCGGCGATCTCTCAAAGGTTGACGCAATAACAATCTCTGCTGACGACGAGGAATTCCTTAACCGTCAGACAAGAATCGCACTGCGCCACTGCGGCCTGATTGACCCTGTTTCGCTTGACGATTACCGTGAAGCTGACGGCTATCAGGCTCTCGAAAAAGCTCTCAAAACAATGACCCCCGAGCAGGTTATCGAGGAAATCAAGATTTCGGGTCTTGCAGGCAGAGGCGGTGCAGGCTTCCCCACATGGTTCAAATGGAACGCTGCACGCCAGAGTGTAAGCGAAACAAAATATCTTATCTGCAATGCCGACGAAGGCGACCCCGGCGCATTCATGGACAGAGCGGTTATCGAATCCGATCCCCACAGCCTTATCGAAGGCATGCTTATCGGAGCTTACGCCATCGGTGCATGTGAAATGATAGTTTATGTCCGTGCAGAATATCCGCTTGCAATCTTAAACCTTGAAAACGCCATTGCTCAGGCGAAGGAAGCAAATCTTCTCGGCGAAAACATTCTCGGCACAGGCTTCTCCTGCGATATGAGAATCAAAGCCGGTGCAGGCGCATTCGTATGCGGCGAAGAAACCGCTCTTATCGAATCGCTTGAAGGCAAAAGAGGTATGCCCAGACTCAAGCCTCCCTTCCCTGCACAGAAGGGCTATATGGATGAGCCCTCCAACATCAACAACGTTGAAACCTTTGCAAATGTTTCATGGATCATAAATAACGGCGGCGAAGCTTTCGCTGCAATGGGCACAGAAAACAGCAAGGGCACCAAGGTTTTTGCTCTCACGGGCAAAATCCGTAAGGGCGGACTTGTTGAAATTCCCATGGGTAAAACCCTGCGAGATGTTATCTACGGCATCGGCGGCGGCATCCGTGATGACAGAGAATTCAAGGCTGTCCAGATGGGCGGACCTTCAGGCGGATGCATTCCCAAGGAATTGCTTGATACGGTTATCGATTATAAGGCTCTTGCCGCAACGGGCGCAATCATGGGCTCGGGCGGTATGGTTGTTATGGATGAAAGCACCTGCATGGTCGGCATGGCGAAATTCTTCCTTGATTTCACGGCTCTTGAATCCTGCGGAAAATGCGTTCACTGCCGCATAGGCACGGCAAGAATGCAGGAGATTCTCACAAGAATCGTTAAGGGCGAAGGCAAAGAGGGCGATATCGAGCTGCTCGAGGAGCTTTGCGAAGCCGTTAAGGACGGTGCGCTCTGCGGTCTCGGTCAGACAGCCCCCAACCCCGTACTCACCACAATCAGATATTTCAGAAACGAATATGAAGCACACATCAACGAGAAGAAATGCCCTGCCAAGGAATGCGTTGACCTTCTCACATATTCAATTGATGCAGAAAAGTGCAGGGGCTGCACACTCTGCGCAAAGAAATGTCCTGCCCACGCCATCAGCGGCGCAGTCAAGCAGGCTCATGTTATCGATTCCGCAGCATGCATACGCTGCGGTCAGTGCGTAAATTCCTGCCGCTTCGGCGCAATCATTGTAGAATAAGGAGGGGAAAAGAATGGAACAGATTAAAATTACGGTAAACGGCCGTGAGCTTATCGGCGAAAAGGGCGAAACCGTGCTCAACATTGCCGCAAGAAACGGCATCGAAATCCCCAACCTTTGCTATAACGGCAAACTCAAGCTTTACGGCGCCTGCGGACTTTGCCTTGTTGAGGCTGAAAACAGCCCCAAGCTTATGCGTGCCTGCGCAACCGTTGCACAGGACGGCATGGTGCTCAGCACAAACACTCCCAGAGTTCAGAAGGCAAGAAAAATTGCCCTTGAGCTTATCATGAGCGACCACAGCGGCGACTGCGTTGCCCCCTGCTCGCTCAACTGCCCTGCCCATACCGATATTCAGGGCTATCTGAAAGCAATTGCCAACGGCGACGATAAAGAAGCCGTTAAAATCATAAAAGAAAAAATTCCGATTCCCGCATCAATCGGCAGAGTCTGCCCCCATCCCTGCGAAAGCAACTGCCGCCGCAGGCTTGTTGAAGAGCCTCTCTCGGTTGCATATCTCAAGGCTTTTGCAGCTGATAACGACCTTGCTTCCGATGCTCCGTATGAAGCAACTCCCGAAGCAGAAACGGGTAAAAAGGTTGCTGTTATCGGCGGCGGTCCTGCAGGTCTGACGGCTGCATATTACCTGCGCCTTGCAGGTCATGCAGTCACAGTTTACGAAGCAATGCCCGAAATGGGCGGTATGCTCCGCTACGGCATTCCCGAATACCGTCTGCCCAAGGCTGTGCTTGCAAAAGAGGTTGCCGCCATTGAGAAGCTCGGTGTCGAAATGAAAAACAATGTCAGAATCGGCAAGGATATCTCTTTTGAAGAAATCAAAAACGGTGCAGATGCCGTGCTTGTAACAATCGGCGCATGGAAAGGCAGCAGCATCGGCTGCGTCGGCGAGGACCTTGAAGGTGTTCTCAGCGGTATCGATTTCCTGCGTGAGGTCAACATGGGTAACCGTCCCGAAATCGGCAAAAACGTTGCCGTTGTCGGCGGAGGCAACACCGCAATGGACGCCTGCCGCACTGCTGTAAGATGCGGCGCAGAAAATGTTTATGTTATCTATCGCCGCACGAGAGCGGAAGCTCCTGCGGAGGATATAGAAATCGAAGAAGCAATCGAAGAGGGTGTTGAATTCCTCTTCCTGACCAATCCTGCCGAAATAAACGGCGAAAACGGAAAGGTCAAATCAATCAGACTTCAGGTTATGCAGCTCGGCGAACCCGATGCCTCGGGCAGAAGAAAGCCCGTGCCTGTTGAGGGCGAATTCAGAACCCTTGAGGTTGATACGGTTATTTCCGCAATCGGTCAGAAGTGCGCTCCCTCGGGTCTTGAAGAAATCGAGCTCACAAAATGGGGCACAATCATTGCCGCAAAATCAACCTGCCTTACCAACGTTGAAGGCGTTTTCGCAGCAGGCGACGCAACAAACAACGGTGCATCAATTGCCATTGATGCAATCGCAGAGGCAAACGAAGCAGCAAGAGCAATTAACGCTTATCTGCTCGGCATGCCCATGGATTTCCCCGAGCCTTACTATTCAAAGAAGAACGTAACCGCTGAAATGCTTGCCGACAGAGAGAAGAAGGCAAGGGCAGTTATGTCTGTCAAATCTCCCGAATACCGCCGCAACAATTTCGACGAAGTTCTCAACGGCTTCACCGAAGAGCAGGCAAGGGAAGAGGCAAAGCGCTGCCTCGAATGCGGCTGCCACGATTTCAAGGATTGCAAGCTTATCCGCTATGCAAACGATGAGCCCATCTGCCCCGAAAGGCTTGCAGGCGCAATCCACGAAAGCTTCAAGGAAACAAAGCTTGTTACCATTGAGCGTGACCAGGGCAAATGCATTCTCTGCAATCTCTGCGTAAGAACCTGCAAGGAAGAGGTCGGCGAAAGCATTCTCGGTCTTGTTGGCAGAGGCTTCAAAACGGTTATCAAGCCCGAATTTGAAGGCAGCGATAAGATTGAGGTTTGCAAAACCTGCGGCAAATGTGTTGAGGTTTGCCCCACGGGTGCATTAAAGCTTCTCAAATAAAAAATTCAACGGGTGTGCAAAAAAGCACACCCGTTTTCTTTATCTGTTAAATTTTTGCTTCCGCAAAGCCTATACATTCTCTGCCCAAAATCGGATTTGCGGTATCCCTTGCGTTGAAATAAAGGCGGAGAGTATCACCGTTTCTGACAAGATGGCTGGCATAAACAAACTGCTTCATCCATTCCTTTCCGTCAACAACGGCAGGCTCAACAAGCATCTTTTCAAACTTAAAGCTCAGACCGTCGGAAGAAGTCAGCAGAATAATTGCCGAATGGCTTTTACCCTCTTTTTCATAAATTCCGTTCTGAATTCCGATATAGCCGTCGCTGAGCTTATAAACCTTCAGGCAACCGCTGCACAGATTCAGATAGGGGTCATTTTTATCGGGAGAAATGAGCGGCTTTGCTGCGGAAAGATAGCCGTCGGTAATGCGCTTGCTTTCGGCATAGCTTATATGAGTTGGCTCGCAGAAGCCGCAATCCTTGATATATGTAAGTCCGCAGGAATAATAAATGCGGTTGACGCCGTTTTCACGGACAAGGAACGGATTGGAAATCGACATTCCCCTTTCGCTGTTTTCATATTCCCTCGTGTTTGTGATAACAGGCTTCGGTTTTGTCCAATTCACAAGGTCATCGCTTTCGACAACATAAATTTCGGATTTCCATCTGACCGCATTCACAACATTGAGAGCGTTCGCAATCAGAGGACGGGTTCTCTCGAAAAACAGATAATATCTGCCGTCAATATAATTGATATTCGGGCGCATCGCTCTGTTTGTGATTTTCTGCGCCTTTGCAAAATCAACGCCGTTATCGCTGACGGCATGAAAAACTCCGAATGTTGTGTGGAAAAACATATGCCATTTTCCGTCATGGCAATTATCGGGCGTAAGCATCGACGGATCGGCAACAACAAACGAGCCGTGGAAGGGCTTAAGAATGGGGCTGCTGCCGCTGACTTTGAAATCGGCATTCACAATTTGTTTTACAGTTAAAGTTTCCATAATATTACCTCAGATAATAAATGTTCCATTCAAAAAGCCATCGGCAAAACCGATGGCTGATTTTTATACTGTTGCTTCTTCTTTCTCTTCCTCGGCCGTTTCCTCTTCTTCGTCTTCAGAAAGGTTAACAGGCTCGAGAGATACAAACAGGTTGATTATCGCCGATGCAAGGAAGAGCGCTGCCGAAACATAAACACCCCATGAAGGACCGCTCTGCCATGCGGATGCGAGCGAACCGCCTGCAACGATATCGGAGAATTTGTCAAATGAGAATGAGCTTGCAAGCATCATGCCGCTTGCAATAAGGTTTGTTACAAAAAGACCCTTGCTCTTGAAATTCTTGAAGTTGAGCAAAAGAAAAGCAAGGCTTACAAGAAGCGAAAGAACGCTCAGCACAACAAGAACAATCGTTATGCCCAGCATTTTAAATGAATCGCCGACAATTTCGGAGCCCATGCCGCTGATAATGCCGCCGATATCAACACCTTTGATTATGTTCATAACAATTGTTATTGCGTTGAGGGTGAAGTTATCTTTAAAGAAAGGGAATGAAACGGTAAGGGTGCCGAGCGGAAGAAGAAAGCCGAAAAGCGGAAGAACGCTCACGGGAATTCTTGCTATACGCAGCTTTGAGCCAACAAATGAATATTTGAATCTGTTGAAGGATTTGCGAAGCTTTGCAAAAGCGATTTCTGCTTCAATTGCATCCTGCTCAAGACGGTTTTCCCAGTCATAGTTTGCTATATTTACACCGCATTTGGGGCATTCCGCTTTAATATTCCAGATATGAAGCTTAACACCGCACTTGGGACACTTTGCCATATAATCACCCTTTTCCCGAAGAATCGGTTATTTTTATTTGAGAAATATCTATTTTATTCTATACTGAAACGTTGCCCGTGTCAAGAAATATTTGTTTCTCACTTCTGACCGTAATAGGCATTCGCACCGTGCTTTCTGAAATAATGCTTATGCTGAATAAATTCGTTTGCAGGCTCGGCATTCATGGTTTTGCTCAGATAAGCCATTTTTGCAACCTCTTCGAGAATTGCCGAATTCTTGGCTGCATCGGAGCCGTCTTTGCCCCATGTGAACGGACCGTGAGAACGCACAAGCACCGCAGGCACAGCGTTATAATCTATGCCCCGTGTTTCAAAGCATTCCGCAATAACCTTGCCCGTGTTAAGTTCGTATTCGCCTTCAATTTCTTCTTTTGTCAGGTCTCTCGTGCAGGGCACGCTGCCGAAAGCAAAATCCGCATGGGTTGTGCCGTAAGCAGGGATATCAGCCGCCGCCTGCGCAAAAGAAACAGCAAATGTGGAATGCGTATGGGCAACGCCGCCGATTTCGGGGAAACGGCGGTAAAGCTCAAGATGTGTGGGCGTATCGGATGAGGGGTTGAGAGCGCCCTCCACCTTTTCTCCGTCAAGATTCATAACAACCATATCATCGGCGGTGAGCTTTGCATAGTCAACACCCGAGGGCTTTATAACAACAAGTCCGCTTTCACGGTCGATTGCCGAAACATTACCCCATGTAAAAAGAACGAGGTTATATTCCACAAGCTTGAGGTTTGCTTCGTAAACCTTCTGCTTAAGCTGTTCAAGCATAAAATCCACTCCTTAAATGAACAATGATGTGATAACCGTTGAATAAACCCTTGAGGGGTCCTTGAGGAAATTATGTTTTATAAGCTGCGCCTGCTCAAGGTCCGCAGCATAAACGGTCAAAGCCATTAGCACATTGTTTTTATGGGTCACCTTAAAAGTTACGTTAAAGCCGTTTTTTGCAGGCTCGATTTCAACCGTGTTTTCGCCCTCACGCTTCTCCATAATCTGAAGGTTGATTGCATCTGCAAGAGCGGTTTCCTTAACGGAGCGGGGAATATCCCCTGAAAGCTCGGCAACCGAAAGCTTTCCTTTCGGAGTGATATAGAGCTTGCCCTCCGCTTCTGTCAGGTTTCCGTTTGAAAGCAATTCATCCAGAGCCTGCGTTGCCTCAAAATAGTTTGCAAGCCCGTGCACCTGAAGCGCTTCAAGCATCATCTCGGAGGCTATTGGCTCTTTGAGCCTGCCCGTAATAAAAGTGATAAGAACTTTTATCTGAGTGGAGTTGCGCAGTCCGCCGGGTTCAACCCCTGCTGAGAATGCATCAAACTCGCCGTTTTCATTATATATGCCGATTTCATTATCCATTTTTTATCTCCCTGCGTTCATTAAGCTCGCTGACGATTTTTTCTTTCTTTTTGCCCGTAAAATCATTGAAAATCATGGGAACTGCGCAAAGAGCAAGGCTGATTGCAGGAATAACCGAAACCATAATAAATAAGCCGTTGAGGACTGCGTCAGGCTGGTCAAGCACAGGGATATCCTTTGACATTCCCGTTGCCGCATCAACAACCGTTGTGGGCTGAACGAATCCGACAATCTTAAGCACAAATCCTGTTATGAGAGTTGAAATGCCTGCAGTGAGCTTGCTGATAAAGGTCTGCGACGCAAAGCAAACGCCCTCGGAGCGTCTGCCTGTTTTCCATTCAAGATAATCAACGCTGTCAGCAACCATTGCATAGGTAATAACATTGAAAATACCGAGCGGAAGACCTGCAACTGCAAGCAGGGCAAGAAGAAGGTAGAAATTCTCATAGCCTGCAAGATAGATGATTCCATGAACAACGGCACCGAAAACCGCAGAGCCGATATAGATAGCCTTAAGCGAAAGTTTTTTGCGGAGAATGGGCATAATAAGCATTGCAACCATCATGCCCGCACCGATTGCAACCGTCATTACAAGCTGAACGCTGCCTGCAGGAATAAAGCCCGAATCCTTGATAAGGTAGGTTGCAATATATGCGCCCGAGGTCTGCGCCATAAGCATTGCAGAACCGAGAATGCTTGCAACAATAAGCAGAATAAGGGGTTTATTTTTAACATAAGCTGAAACAATTTCGCCTGCGGTAACCTTTTCCTTTTGCTGAACAACTCTCTCCTTTGTTCCA
Source organism: Acutalibacteraceae bacterium (assembly GCA_045589555.1). Lineage (GTDB taxonomy): Bacteria > Bacillota > Clostridia > Oscillospirales > Acutalibacteraceae > CAG-177. Next base: position 10,407 of record JAZNPG010000013.1, on the reverse strand, counting down.
AAGAAAGCAAGCAGCGAAATCATTGAGCCGAATATTCCGAAAATAAGTCCGCCGAGGAAATAGCCGTTTTTGAGCCCCATACCCGTACGCAGCACGGGGATAAGAACGGTGGGGATAATTCCGCCGACTGTGCTGAAAATTCTTGCAGTTGAAATAAAGCGGTTTCTTTCGTTTTCAAGGGGAGAAACAACCGCGCTCATTCCCCAGAAAGGAACATCCTGAATTGTGAAGCAGATTCCCCAGATAATATATGTAACCGCAGCGTAGGCAAGCCTGCCTGCATAGCCGAAATCAGGCACATAGAAAAGCGCTATTGTTGATGCCATAATAAGGAAAGGCGAAAAAAGAAGATACGGGCGGAGCTTGCCGAATTTGGTATTTGTCTTGTCGGCAATAATACCCATAAGAGGGTCGTTTGCAGCATCAAAGATTCTTGCCGCAAAGATTATAAGACTTGCATGAACAGGGTCAAGCTTTGCCGCATCAGTATAGAAGATGAGCAGGAAGGTTGACATAAGGGTATAAATCATGCTTCTGCCAAATGCCGAAAAAGAGAATGAGAGAGTTTCGCTTGTTCTTAAATATTTCTTTTCTTCCATCATTTATTCCTCTTTCTTCCTTTGATGTCTTTACGGCTGTTTCTGTTGGGATTAACAGGCTTGCCGTATCTGCCTCTGTTTATATAGTCGGGGGTCAGAAATCTCTCTTTTGTTGCCCACAAGCCGCAAAGATTTGACCATCCTTCGCAGTAAAGCCAATAATATGAAATGTTTTTCTCCCTGCGCATTTTAACAAGCGCAGGCACACCGCACCAGATAAAAGACGGAACGGCGATTACAAGCAGCCATAACGGACCTAAAATCATGGTCTGAACCGTGTGACCGTATTCATGGATTTTAAGGTCGTGCAGGTCATCGCCCGTTCTTTTTGCATTAATAAAAATAAACATACCGAGCGAAACGCCGCCGAAATTTTTTCTGTCTATGTAAGTTATCAGAGCGTTATGATACCATTCGCTTTTTGCACCCTTTGCTTTATAAACGGCGAGCATTCCCAGACCTATAAGATTCTGTGCCAGACCGAAAGTGAACTGCCAGATATAAAACAGGGCGGATTTAATAATTTTCAAAAAACCACCGCCAAAATTATAATCAATATATAATAGCATATTTTTTCTTTTAATGCAACGGAACACACAATAAAAGTTTAATTTTTGAAAAAATTGTTGAATGATGCAAAATTTGCTCTTGTAAATTATGTTTAGATATGAGATAATATAAATCTATACTGTAAAAAGGAGAGGTTTTCACATGACAGAAAAAAGAAGCAGCTTTACGGGCAAAATCGGCTTCGTGCTCGCTGCTGCAGGCTCTGCCGTTGGCCTTGGAAATATCTGGCGTTTCCCCTATCTTGCGGCTAAATACGGCGGCGGAATTTTCCTGCTCGTTTATCTTATTCTTGCCGTAACCTTCGGATTTGCGCTTATGTGCGCAGAAATCGCAATCGGCAGAAAAACAGGCCAGAGCGCAATCAACGCATTCAAGGCTCTTGACAAAAGATTCAGCTTTGTAGGTGTTCTCGGAGCGGTTATCCCTGCAATCATTCTTCCTTATTACTCCGTTATCGGCGGCTGGGTTTCAAAATATCTTTTTGCCTTTGTAAGCGGAGATGCAGCGGCATCGGCTTCAGATGATTATTTCACAGGCTTTATCGCTAAACCCATCGAGCCCATCGGCTGGTTTTTGATTTTTATGGGCGCAACAGCTCTCATTGTTCTTCTCGGCGTTGAAAAAGGCATCGAAAAGGTAAGCAAAATCATGATGCCCGTGCTCATTATTCTTACAATCGGAATTGCAATCTATTCCGTCACAGTTGACGGCGCAATGGAAGGCGTAAAATATTATCTGCTTCCCGATTTCAGCAGATTCTCGGCAACAACCGTTCTTGCCGCCATGGGTCAGCTTTTCTATTCAATGTCGCTTGCAATGGGCATTATGATAACCTACGGCTCATACATGAAAAAGGATGTATCAATTGAAAAATCCGTTCATCAAATCGAGATTTTTGATACAGGTATTGCCTTTCTTGCAGGTATGATGATTATTCCTGCCGTTTTCGCTTTCTCAGGCGGCAACGAAGAAGCTCTCGGAAAAGGTCCGAGCCTCATGTTTATCACTCTTCCCAAGGTTTTCAACAGCATGCCCGGCGGCGCAATCATCGGCGCAGCATTCTTCCTGCTTGTTCTTTTTGCAGCCCTCACCTCTTCAATCTCCCTCATGGAAACAGTTGTCTCAATTGTAAGAGATAAGTTCGGCTTGGGCAGAAAGATCTCTTGCCTCGCAGTTTTCCTTTTCTGCGTTGTTCTCGGTATCCCCTCATCCCTCGGCTTCGGCATCTGGGATTTCATCAGCGTTGCAGGTCTTTCGATTCTCGATATGTTCGATTTCGTCAGCAACAGCGTGCTCATGCCTATCGTTGCTCTGTTCACCTGCATTTTCATCGGCTATGTCATCAAGCCCAAGGCAATTATCGAAGAGCTTGATACAGGTGCACCCTTCAAGGCAAAAACCATGTTCACGGTCATCATCAAATATGTTGCTCCCGTGTGCATTGTACTGATTCTTGTTTCGTCAATTCTTGATGTTCTCGGAATCATGAAAATCTGAAAAAACAGCGGCTTGTACGGTAAAGGTACAAGCCGCTTTCTCATTTTACAAAGCTCTTATATAATTTACAAAAATCATTACATAATGATACACAACAGGCAGCAGAATTGCAGGCACCATGTTGAGTGTTTTGAACTTCTTTGTGAGCAGGAAATTGAAGCCGATTGCAACGATTATCGCATAGCCGACGGTGCAGACCTGCTTAAGCAATTCACCCGTAAGCACACCGCTCAAAGTGCCCGCAAGCAGGGTCAGACCGCCCTGATAAATGAGCATGGGAATCGCACTGAAAATAACTCCGAAGCCGAGAGTTGCTCCGAAAATGATTGCCGAGGTAAAGTCAAGAGCGCTCTTTACAAAAAGCACTGAGCTGTCGCCCGTCAGACCGTCATTTATCGAGCCGATTATGGTCATTGCACCAACGCAGAAAAGCAGCGTGCCGTTGATAAAGCCTGAGGCAAAGCCGCCGTTTTTGAATTTGCCCTCAATCCTGTTGCTGAATTTCGTGAAACGGTCATCAAGCCGCAAAAGCTCGCCGATGAGCGTGCCCACAACAAGAAAGATGACCAGCAGCAGCTCTCCGCTGCTTGAAAGCGCACCGTCTTTCATGCTGAACATGTTTGAAATAACACCGTTCAGACCAATTACAAGCACAGCTATGCCGAGAGATTTGTTTATGCTCTCCGTATAGCTTTCTTTTATGCCTTTTTTAAAAATCAAACCTATTGCGCCGCCTGCAATAACCGCCGCGCAGTTAACGAGAGTACCCGTCATGCCAAAACCTTCTTCTTCAAAAGATGCTATTCAGTTTAAACCTTTCAACGTAAATTGTCAACCCGATAAAGCAGCTTATTCCAATGCAACACCGCAGGCGACACTATTGTATCAACTGCGGTATCTTTTCTGGTACGAGTGTTCATAGCGGATTCAGTGAATAAATTGTTAACGGCGGTTAAACACACATTGTTTCAAGCTATCATTAATAACCGAAAGGAATTGCAATTATGAAAAACAATAATTTATCTTGCAAATTTAACATTGATACCGCTTGTGTTAAAGTAAAATTAACTGATGGCTCAATGGTGACAGTTTACTGTATTGCTGTTGAAAACAAAAACACAAAAAAGTGAATGCGTTTTTTTATTCTATCATCTCAGGTTATCAAAGCTTTCACGCATTTCGTCAACCGTACCGGTTGCGATATAGTAATTATATTCGCTCGGAACGAAGCTACGGAAAGTGTTATGCTTAACAGCCGCAATATATGATGTTTGCGATGCTACGGACGGGTCTTTATCCGTGGTGGTTTCCCTTGCCAGGACACCGGCAAGGAAATTTCCGTGGTGAGGCGTATAAATACCGATTCCGAAGCTGTCATCAAACTCACCTATAAATGCCGACCAGTTTTCCGTTGACCGGAAATTGGGGTAGCCTGCATCAGGCCAGAAAATGAGGTCGTTCTGATACGAGTAATTTTTATCCCCTGTCCAAGGTGAATCGCCGCCGTAATAAACGAATCTGTTGAAGGGCTCTATGCAGTAAAAGGCGGGAAGCTCCTGAGTTGTGTAGTATTCGGGATAACCCGAAAAATCAACGAATCTGCAGGCTATCTCAACAGCGCCGTCGCAGATGCTGTAGGTTGCCTCCATATACGAGGGGCTCATATCCGTTGCAGGCTTTGCCCAGTCAAGGGGTCTGCACTTGATATATATATAGTCATCGCCCACAACAAGGTCAACTATTTTGCTGCTCTCGTTATACTGATTGCCGCCCTGCACGGGGTTATAATTCCACTTGTGTTCGCCGTACATGGCGCCCTTATAAGCATCGCAATCAAAGGTGCCGTAGTAGGACTGCTGAACAAGTCTGCCCGTATCGTGACGGTTAATGAGATTAACGTTATTGTTGACGGATTTTACACCGTATCTCTCCGAAGCATCCGAATCAACCTTGGTTAAGCCGTCAACCATAACCGCCTGCACATCGGAATCAAGGTCTTCAAGGTAATCCAGCGCGCCGCCCCAGAGAAGATTTACACCGATTTTGTATTCGCTGTTCTGAAGATAAACGTTTTTATCGGGCACTTCGCGGTTGAACACGTCAACACCGACAAGCTCAAACACCGCTGTATCCTTATCAAGAGGCTCGAGCGTTATTTTGCAAAGAGTGTTTGATTTGGTCCTGTCAAGCACGCCGTCAATAAAGCTGTAAAAAGGCTTTGTACCGTCCGAAGGCTCAAGGAAGAATTCCTCGGAATACTGTTCACATTTGAGCGTATATGTAATTACGCCTTTCATATAGGCATCGGATTTATAGCTGATGCCGTAATAATTGAACCAACCGCAATCGGCATTGCCGAAATCAAGCTCGGCTTTTTCCGATATAATACCGTTTTCAATTCCGCTCACGGACACAGCCGCAATTGCCTCAATTGTAAAATCAGTATCTGCTTTTGACGGCAGAAAGCTGAAAAGATATGAGGGAAAAAGGAAAATAAACGAAAGAATAACGGAAAGAATTTTTTTCAAAGCAATCACCCTTTTATAAAAATTTTTGCAAGCTCATAATTCGAGAAACGGCGGTTATTGAATTGCATGTTTAATATAACACAAGCAATCTGATTTGACTACACTGTTTTATCATCGGATTAATACGGATATATAACCTGCGAGCCCTGCCGGGAAAAATAGTTTTTCTCTACACCGATTTCTTCAATCCACGCACGAACTTCAGGCGTCAGTAGCACAAGAGATTCGTGGGAGTTGTTCCACACCCATGAGGGCGTAGGCCACAGGCAGATTTCGGGGTCCACAGCTTCATAGAATTCTTTCGATACACCGGCCTGTCCGTGGTGTGACATTTTGCATATATCGCAATCCGGAAGCTCCTTATATTCGGGGTTTGCAAGCACCTTGTTGCCTGAGCTTACACCGGCATCACCGGTAAACAATACGCTTTTTTGCCCAAATCCATACGGAATATCAAAGAGGCATCATTAACGTTTGTAAAAGCAGGGTCAAAGGTGAAGAGCGTGGTTATTTTTGCAGCACCGATATTAAAAACATCGCCGTCATTGATAATCTGAACTTTTTCGGGGAAAGCCTTACTTATTCTGTCAAACCCGCCCACCATTTCCGCGCCTTCCGTTGAGTTAATTGAAGCGTAAAAGTCATACGGAGCGTATTTAAGAATAACCTTATCAAACTTCACCTGATTTGTGCGGTTTTCAGCCACTTCGTTGAAAACCTGAACATGGTCAGTATGGGGATGAGTCAGAAACCAAACGTCAATTTTCCGCACAATCTGCCCCGTGACAGCCCTGAGATACTGAATGAAGTAATCGGTTTCAAATTTATAACCGCCGTCAATTGCAACAAAAACTACTGTTAAATCTGATTATTAAGAAATATAAAGCCGAAAATACTCAACGGTTCACGGCTTTATCGGTTATAAGTTTACTTTACACAATATTCTTCTTTATCACACCCGCAATTTCTTATTTGGTAACCGTTTTGTCTCTGTATTTTTTTGGCGACATACTATGAAATTTACGAAAAACACGGTGAAAATAGCTGATGTTTTCATAACCTACAAGCTGCGAAATTTCCGAAATTCCGAGATTTGTACTTTCAAGAAGAAAACAGGCGTGAGATATTCTCTTTTCTTGAACAAGATCCGTATAGGTTTTGCCCGTCAGCTTTTTAATCTGCTTTGACAGTGCATTAAAATCGTAAAAAAGCATCTGCGAAAGCTCTGTCAGGCTTCCATTGGCAAAATGTGCCTCAATATATTTCAGCACATGAAAAATAAGGCTGCTGTCGTCACCGTTATAATCAAGCTCATCAATGTGACTGAGAAGCTGAAGCAAAATAAGACCCATTGTTGTTTCGTTTATATTTCTTTGCTCCTGACGGTCATCAAGCAAATTCCAGATAAGATTTTCAATAAGATTCTGCACAGGCAGTACATCTGAAACTTTAAAATGAAGATAACTTGATTTACCGTTATCGCCTCGCAAGCATTGAATTATAAAACTGTGCAGCAATGATTCCTCGCTGTTCAGCATTTCAAGAGCTTTCTCAAAGAAATGAGGCAGAACAATGAAATTGACCGCTATATCCTGATTGGTTGAGGGGAGGTTTTCCTGCCTGCAATTCTGGGTCATAAAAAGAATATCTCCCTTATTAAGAACAACGGTTTCATTGTTTATGATGTTGGTTTTTGTTCCTTGATACATATAAATAATCTCAACATAATCGTGGCTGTGTTCCGGAAAATGATTAGTATTTGTATCGGCTCTTACCGCAATAAGCTTTTCTTTTTTCATTAACTTGGAGCCCTCAATGATGATTCTCTCATCATCATTTTTATTTTTGAGCAAGAAAGAAGGGTTTTCATATGTGTGCATGATAAGTCTTTCTATAAGGTCATTTCTCATAACAATCACCGCCTCTTACACACAGTATAACTTATTGCGGATGCCATTTCAACTCTTTTGTTGCAAATAAGGACACTTTTTTCTCTAATAATGACCTTTATTTTTTCTATATAAAATGATAAAATTTAAAATACAAGGAGTATGTTCCGAATCATTAATACACTTCTGACAGATGAGAAAGAAGGTGAAGATCCCTTTATGAAGCTTAACAAAAATGATGTTGTTCTGTTTTCCGGTGACTCCATAACAGACGGAAACCGAGGCAAGTGCATGGACTGCAACCACATTATGGGTCACGGTTATCAGTATATAGTTGCATCACAGCTTGCGCTTGAAAATGCGGAGAATATGCCTAAATTCATAAACAAAGGCTATACGGGCGAGAGAGCAGAGGAACTTCTTAAAAAATGGCAGGAAGATGTTATCGACAATAAGCCAACAATCTTAAGCATTCTTGTGGGAGCAAACGACGGAGGACACGGCTATTTTGCCGGAATCACTCCCGACGAAACTGCACGGCAATATGAAACAAATCTCCGTGCAATTCTTGAAAAGACAATAAACGAGCTTGGCAATATAAAAATCATAGTATGTGAGCCGTTTTATTATCCGCTTGATAAATCGGACTATTCCTATAAATTTACACCGCACCCGGACGGAGTTGAAGGACCCTTCCAAAGACCCGACAGCAACGATTCCGATGATTCTGTTGCATACCGTGAGGCGGCGAACGCAGGAATCAGAACGGCGGCAAGGAGAGTTGCCAAAGAATTCAATTGCATTTTCGTTCCTCTTTATGATATAATCAAAGAAAATGCAGAAAAAGCGAGAATGGAGTATTTCATCTGGGACGGCACTCATCCCACTATAGCGGGGCATATGATTATTGCCCGTGAATGGCTGAAAGCCGTTGAGGAATGATTGACTTAAAAAAACATAATCCCTTTACTCCGTGGGAACACATAACAGGCACAAAAACTCTGTTCTGAGCAGCATTGCAACAACAAACCGTTAAAATTTCCAAACGATTGATTATCAGAATTACAGAAAGTTGGGTGAAATTATGTCAGCAGAAAGAGAATTTGTTGAAACAACTGATAATTCCATACTTCTTAAAAACAGACGTTTTGTCGGCGCAAAAGAAACCGTTGCCTATGTTCTTGAAGATGCAGCTGCAAGCCTTAATATCAACGATTTTAAAGACAGATACATATATGATGTTGTCAAAATCGATTTCAGCTTTCTTGCAATTCAGAATATTGTTGCAACCGTCTGGGATACCTTCAACGATACCTTCATCGGCGTTATTGTTGAAAAAACCAGAACCCGCTGGGGTAAATTCAAGCCATATCTTCTTCTCGGTCAGCTTCCGCTGACGATTCTCGGAATGTGGTACTGGCTTGTGCCCTTCATTTTCCCTGATACCCCCGCAAACTATCTTCCCAAATGGATATTCTATTTTGCCATGTCGGTTATTACCGAAACAGCTAACACATTCACATCGGTTGCCCGTGCAGGCTTCGGCTCAACCATAACGCCGGAGCCGCTTGATCGATCGAGGCTGATAGCCACGGCAAACCTTATGTCGCACATATTTGAGGATTTACCCAAGCAGATTTTCGGTATCATTTACGACCTTGTTATAAATGATAAAGTTAAAATCAAGCTGCCGAAACTTTTTGCAAGCTTCGGAATCGGTTTTTCCGTTCTCGGCGCAGGCTTCTGCCTTTATTTCTTCCTCACAACAAGAGAAAGAGTTGCGCAGACAATCAAAAAGCCGAGCGTTATTCAGGGTCTGAAAGCTATCATTTCGAATAAACCGATGTTTATTCAAGTGCTTTCATCGTTCCTTGCGGGCTTCTCAATCGGCTCGAGCAGAACGAATTTCTATATCGACGTTATCGGCTCGATTACCTGGAAAACCATAGTCGGTATTCCTGCTTTCCCGGTCAAGTTTATCAGCTACGGCTTTGTTGAACCGCTGCGTAAACGCTTCTCAACCAAAGCGCTCTGGATTCTTGAGGATGCGTGGACGGATATGCTGTGGATGATTGTTTTCGGCATAGGCTCGATTAACAAGAACTTTATGCGAAAAGCGATTATCTTGCCGCTTATGGGCATTGAAGAGATTTTTGAAATGTGCGTTTACGGCTTAAGGCGTGTTATTCCTGCGGAAATCAGCAACGAATCCATGGACTACTGCGAATGGAAAAACGGTTACCGTGCAGAAGCGATGATCGGCGTTGCACAGTCAACAATTTCAAAGCTTCAGCAGGCGGTTATGGGCAGTATTAACAGTATTGTTCTCAAGAAAATCGGCTATGTTCAGGGTCTTAAGGTCGGAACTCAGACCGATAAAACAAAATGGTGGATTTTTGCTCTGGGTACGGGCATTCCCATTATAACAAGCAGCCTGGGCATTATCCCCAAATTCTTCTATCCTCTTTCAGCTGAAAAGCGAGATCAGATGTATGCTGAACTTCGCGACAGAAGAAGTAAGGTTGCGGAAAAAATGAAGAACGCAACAACTGCCGAGGAGATTGCGGAAATCGCAGACTCACAGTTCATCGTTAAATAGTTTTAATTGCGGACTCTGTATATCAGGGTCCGCAAAATATATGGAGAGGTAAATATGAAAATATTTTTGTTTCAGGGCGATTCAATAACATAATACTGTTGTGCGTAGATTCCGATAGCATTGTTCCTTACGAAGAAAACGGAGCTGTTCTTGAAAAGTATTATCGGAAAAACGGCGGAATAATTGTTTCCATCGGCAAAGCAAACTGTGCACACCATCCTCACGGACTGGACGACAATACACCTATCATAGAGTTTGTTGAAAAATTTTCCGCATAATACCGCATTTTACCTGATAAGCATACGAAATTTTAATATTCCGTTATAACAAAACAAATAATCCGAAACTTTACCGATTGGTGAAGTTTTCGGATTGTTTTTGTTTGTTCAGTCAATCGTTTTAACTGTGTGTAAATACAAAGGAATGCAGCTTGGTTAAATATACAGATTATCCTCCGTTTTGTGTTAAAAACACAACCTGCTCAAAGGAGATGATTTATATTGGCGTACAATACAGACCAAAGGCAACCACTAAAAAATTAAGAACCATAACCGAGGTTATGGTTCTTAATTGGCGGAGCGTTAGGGATTCGACTCGCGCGACTGCGGTCGCTTGGTCGCTCGCGGTCACAACAGTCCACCGGACTGTTGCTCTGTGCCGCTCGTCCTTCGAATCCCATTCAAAACAAAAAGCCATCACAGCTGACGCTGTAATGACTTTTTCTG
>JAZNPG010000012.1:0-9100 GCA_045589555.1 Acutalibacteraceae bacterium | reverse complement strand
TTTGTACCTGCTTCAGAGAGTTGACGGATGGTGCGAGTCAACGGAAGGTCTTATTTGCGAGCTCTCCTCTGAGCAGCCTGCCCGAACCAATCTTTTGATACATAGGGAGGACGGAGCCTGACCGTTACAGCAGGGCGCGATGTTGGTCGCAGTGAGAGGTCGCCTTTTGGGCGGCAAGAAGAGTGGTACCGCAAGATTTTTAATTGTTTTGTATTAGAAATCCTGTCTCTTTAATTATTTAAAGAGATGGGATTTTTTGTTTTTCTGACTGCCGATAAAGGCGACAGAAACGCCTTTTTGCCTTTGACGTATCTGCATACGCCTTCAGGCGAAAAAACGTCCCTGTCATCCTTTCTCAACAGCCATAAATATAATTTATACGGATTGGAGTGTAGTGAAATGTTGACGCTTGACAAGATATTTGAAGCACAGGTGGTGCTTAAGGACATTATAAGAGCAACAAAGGTTGTTCCCTCAAACGGAATTTCGGCAGATTGCCGACTATACCTGAAGCCCGAAAACCTACAGAAAACGGGTTCATTCAAACTGCGAGGCTCAGGCTATAAAATCGCTACACTTTCCGATGAAGAGAAGGCAAGAGGAGTTATAGCCTGTTCGGCAGGAAATCACGCACAAGGCGTTGCTCTTGCGGCATCAAAGCACGGAATCAAGTCGCTTATCTGCCTGCCCGACAGCGCACCGATTTCAAAGGTTGAAGCAACAAAGAGCTACGGTGCAGATGTTTGCCTTGTCAACGGATGCTATGACGATGCTTATGCAAAGGCACTTCAGCTGTAAGATGAAATGGGTTACACCTTTGTTCATCCGTTTGATGACGAAGCGGTAATTGCAGGTCAGGGCACGATCGGTCTTGAAATTGCAAGCGACCTTGATGATGTTGATGCGGTCATTGTTCCGATTGGCGGCGGCGGTCTTATTTCGGGCGTTGCATATGCACTCAAATCAATCCGACCTTCAATCAAGGTTTACGGCGTTCAGGCGGCAGGTGCCCCGAGCATGTTCAATTCGCTGAAAAGCGGAAATATTGAATGCCTTGATTCTGTTTCCACAATCGCAGACGGTATTGCTGTCAAACAACCCGGTGAACATACCTTTGAGTTAATCAACAAGTATGTTGACGATATTGCGCTTGTTACCGAGGATGAAATTGCAGGCGCAATTCTTGAACTTATCGAAAAGCAGAAAATGATCGCCGAAGGTGCGGGAGCTGTTTCCGTTGCGGCGGCGATGTTCAATAAATTCCCGATTCAGGGAAAGAAGGTTGTAAGCCTTGTTTCGGGCGGAAACATAGATGTTACAAGCCTGTCAAGAGTTATCAAACGAGGTCTTATCAAATCGGGCAGAACATCGAGTATGCTCATTGAACTGATCGATAAACCGGGTCAGCTTAAGGACGTTTCAAGAATTATCGCAGACTGCGGAGGCAACGTTACGGGCGTTCACCACGAGCGTGCAGGCAGCACGGAAAGCGTGAACGGCTGTTATCTGCGAATCACAATGGAAACCCGTAATTATGACCATGTGCTCGAAATCAAAGAAGCGCTCAAAGCAGAGGGCTTCAAAATAGTTGAATAAGGAGAATAAACATGAATAGTGTATATACAAAAAACGCACCCGATGCAATCGGACCCTATTCGCAGGCAATTGTTACAAACGGACTTGTTTTCACATCGGGTCAGATAGCAATCAACCCTGAAAGCGGTTCGGTCGAAGCGCAGACAATAACGGAGCAGACCGAGCAGGTTTGCAAGAATATAAAAGCCGTTCTTGAAGCGGCAGGCAGCAGCCTTGAAAATGTTGTCAAAACGGTTTGTTTTCTTAAAGATATGAGCGATTTTGCCGCATTCAACGAGGTTTACGGCAGATATTTCACGGGCAAGCCCGCACGCTCATGTGTTGCGGTTAAAGAGCTTCCGAAAAATGTACTTGTTGAAATTGATACCGTTGCGGAGGTATCGAAATGATAGATTCAACCAAATACCGAGTGGGATATTATCCCGTTGATAAGAAATATAACAAATGGGTCAACAAAGACCATATCGAAAAAGCACCGCAGTGGTGCAGCGTTGACATGCGTGACGGAAATCAGAGCCTTGTAATTCCGATGAGCCTTGAAGAAAAGCTTGAGTTTTATAAGCTTTTGCTTGAGGTCGGATTTAAAGAAATTGAGGTCGGTTTTCCTGCTGCATCGGAAACGGAATATGAATTTCTGCGTACACTCATTGATAACAATATGATTCCCGATGACGTAACCGTTCAGGTGCTCACCCAATGCAGAGAACATATTATCAGAAAGACTTTTGATGCATGCAAGGGTGCGCCGAGTGCGATAATTCATTTTTATAATTCCGTCAGCGTTGCTCAGCGTGAGCAGGTTTTCGGTAAATCAAAGGAAGAAATAAAGAAAATTGCCGTTGACGGTGCAAGGCTTGTCAAAAAGCTTGCAAGCGAATACGAAGGCAACTTCAGGTTTGAATATTCGCCCGAAAGCTTCACGGGAACAGAACCCGAATATGCTCTTGAGGTTTGCAATGCCGTTCTCGACGTGCTTGAGCCGAGTGAAACAAACAACGTTATCATCAATCTTCCCGTAACGGTTGAAATGAGCAGCCCTCACGTTTACGCAAGCCAGGTTGAGTATATGCACGAAAATCTCAAATACCGTGATAATGTAACAATTTCGCTCCATCCCCATAATGACAGAGGAACGGGCGTTGCCGATGCCGAGCTTGCTGTTCTTGCAGGTGCGGACAGAATTGAAGGCACACTTTTCGGCAACGGTGAAAGAACGGGCAACGTTGATATCGTCACCCTTGCGATGAATATGTATTCTCACGGCGTTGACCCGAAGCTTGATTTTTCGGATATGCCGAGGCTTGTTGAAACCTACGAAAGATGCACAAGAATGCACGTTTATGAGCGTTCGCCCTATGCAGGTGCACTTGTTTTTGCCGCTTTTTCGGGCAGCCATCAGGATGCAATCGCAAAGGGCATGAAATACAGAACCAAGAAAAAGCTTCACGAATGGAGCGTGCCGTATATTCCGATTGACCCCCACGATATCAGCCGCACCTATGATGCAGACGTAATCAGAGTTAACTCCCAAAGCGGCAAAGGCGGTATAGGATATCTCATCGAGCAGAACTACGGCTATATTCTTCCGAAGAAGATGAGCGAAGAACTCAGTTACCTCTGCAAGCATATTTCTGACAGCGAACACAGAGAGCTCAAAGCCGACGAGGTTTTTGAAATCTTCAAGGCGAATTACCTTTACGAAGAAACGCCCATTTCGATTTCGTATTTTGATTTTATGCGTGAAAACGATACCGTCAAAATTGAAATCACTTTCTTAAAAGACGGCGAAGAAACAGATATGCAGGCAGAGGGCAACGGCTCGCTTAACGCCGTCAACAACGCACTCAAAGCTTATACAAACGAAAATTATACTTTGCAGGTTTTCACCCAGCACAGTATGCAGGGTCAGGGCTCACAGAGCGTTGCGGCATCTTACGTCGGTCTTGAAAGAGAAAACGGCGAAATGTTCTGGGGTGCGGGCACGGATACCGATATTATCAAGGCAAGCACCAATGCACTTCTCAACGCATTTCATAATATGACAAAAGGAGGAAAATAAAATGGGAATGACGATGACACAAAAAATCCTTGCCGCCCACGCAGGTCTTGAAAGCGTAACGGCAGGTCAGCTTATAAATGCGAAGCTTGATATTGTTCTCGGCAACGATATAACAACCCCCGTTGCCGTCAATGAATTCAGAAAAGCAGGCTTTGACAAAGTTTTTGACAAAGACAGAGTGGCGATTGTTCTTGACCATTTTGTTCCCAACAAAGATATAAAGGCTGCCGAGCAGTCAAAGCAATGCCGTGAATTTGCCTGCTCCCATTGCGTAAGCCATTTTTACGATGTCGGCAAAATGGGCATTGAACACGCTTTACTCCCCGAGCAGGGAGTTGTTACCGCAGGCGACTGCATTATCGGCGCAGACAGCCACACTTGTACTTACGGTGCACTCGGAGCATTCTCAACGGGTGTCGGCTCAACGGATATGGCGGAAGGAATGGCAACGGGTACGGCTTGGTTCAAAGTTCCCTCCGCAATTAAATTCAATCTTAAAAACAAACTTCCGTCAAACTGCAGCGGCAAAGATGTAATTCTCACAATCATCGGAATGATAGGCGTTGACGGCGCACTTTATAAAAGTATGGAATTCACGGGTGACGGTGTTGCTTCTCTTTCGATGGATGACCGCCTTTGCATTTGCAATATGGCAATCGAAGCAGGCGCAAAAAACGGAATTTTTCCCGTTGACGAAGTGACAAAAACATATATGAGCGGCAGATGCGAGAGAAATTCCGTCGCTTATGAAGCGGATGCAGATGCCGAATATGAAAAGGTGATTGATATTGACCTTTCTGAAATTGTTCCAACGGTTGCCTGCCCTCATCTTCCCGAAAACACTCATCCTGCAAGTGAACTTTCAGATATAAAAATCGACCAGGTTGTTATCGGCTCCTGCACAAACGGCAGAATGGAAGATATGGAAACCGCATACAGAATTTTAAACGGCAAAAAGGTTGCAGACGGCGTAAGATGTATCATTATTCCGGGCACAATGCAGATTCTGCGTGAATGCGTTGAAAAGGGTTATTACACCGCATTCATTGATGCGGGTGCGGTTGTTTCAACCCCGACCTGCGGACCGTGCCTTGGCGGATATATGGGCATTCTTGCGGCAGGTGAAAGATGTGTTGCAACAACAAACCGCAATTTTGTCGGCAGAATGGGTCACGTTGAAAGTGAAGTATATCTTGCAAGCCCCGCAACTGCGGCGGCGAGCGCTCTGACGGGTTATATAACCCATCCGAAGGAGGTCTGATTTTATGAACACAGAAGGTAAAGTTTTCAAATATCCCGATAATGTTGATACCGATGTTATCATTCCTGCACGCTATCTCAACACCGCAAATGCGCAGGAGCTTGCTCTCCATTGTATGGAGGATATTGATACCGAATTTGTAAAAAATGTCGAAAAAGGCGACGTTATGGTTGCAGGCTGGAATTTCGGCTGCGGATCATCAAGAGAACACGCACCGCTTGTTATCAAAACCTGCGGTACGGGCTGCGTAATCGCCAAAAGCTTTGCAAGAATTTTTTACCGCAATGCCATCAATATCGGACTTCCCATTCTTGAATGTGAGGAAGCGGCGGAAGAAATAAACGCAAACGATGAAGTCAGCGTTGATTTTGACACGGGGTTAATCACAAACCACACAAGCGGTAAAACCTACAAGGCACAGCCTTTTCCGCCGTTCATTCAGAACATAATCAAATGCGGCGGACTTCTCAAATCCCTGAAAGAAGGCGAAAACAATGACTAAGAATATAGCCGTTATCAGAGGCGACGGAATAGGCCCCGAAATTGTTGAGCAGGCTCTTAAAGTTCTTGATAAAATCGCCGATTTATACGGACACACGTTCAACTATACCGACGTTGATATGGGCGGATGCGCCATTGATAAATGGGGCAACCCCTTACCCGAAGAAATGCTGAAAAAATGCGTTGAGAGTGACAGCGTTCTGCTCGGTGCGGTAGGCGGCGAAAAATGGAACGGCGTTTCGGGCGATATGCGACCTGAAAAAGGACTTCTCCGGCTTCGTGCAGGAATGGGCGTTTATTCCAACAACCGCCCTGCGAAAATCTGGAAGCAGCTTGCAGCTGCTTCACCGCTGAAAAAAGAAATTGTTGATAAAGGCATTGATTTCATCATTGTCCGTGAGCTTATCGGCGGCATTTATTTCGGCGAACATACCACAAACGAAGAAAACGGCGAAATGAAAGCCGTTGACGTTCTTGCTTATACGGAAAGCGAAATAGAAAGAATCGGCAGAATCGGTTTTGAAACTGCACGAAAAAGAAACAAAAAGCTTTGCTCCGTTGAAAAGAGCAACGTTCTTGATTCAAGCCGTCTGTGGAAATCGGTTATGCACCGACTTGCAGATGAATACCCCGACATTGAGCTTTCGGATATGCTCGTTGATAACTGTGCAATGCAGATTGTCAAGAATCCTGCACAGTTTGACGTTATCGTAACAGAGAATATGTTTGGTGATATTCTTTCCGACGAAGCCTCAATGATAACGGGTTCAATCGGTATGATTCCCTCGTCAAGTCTCGGTGCAACCTCCTGCGGACTTTATGAGCCCATTCACGGCTCTGCTCCAGACATTGCAGGAATGGATATTGCAAACCCCATCGGAACAATTCTTTCGGCGGCAATGATGCTGCGCTACAGCTTCGATATGCCAAAAGAAGCCGATGCAATCGAAAATGCAGTTTCATCTGTTCTTGATGAAGGCTTCAGAACTGCCGATATTATGAGCGACGGCTGCCAAAAAGTCGGCTGCTCCGAAATGGGCAATCTTATTATCTCAAAGCTTGAGAGGAAGTGATAACGTGAAATTATCAGGTGCGGATATAATCGTCAGAACCCTGATTGAGCAAGGATGCGAAACCGTTTTCGGTTATCCCGGCGGTCAGATTCTGAACGTTTACGATTCGCTTTATAAATATCAGAACGAAATAACGCATATCCTCACCGCCCACGAGCAGGGTGCGGCACACGCCGCAGACGGATATGCAAGAACCACGGGCAAGGTCGGCGTTGTTATTTCAACGTCGGGTCCCGGTGCAACAAATCTTGTGACGGGCATTGCAACCGCTTATCTTGATTCAATTCCGATGGTTGCAATCTGCGGTAACGTTCCCACAACGCAGATAGGTTCGGACAGCTTTCAGGAAATCGACATAACGGGCGTAACCTTGCCGATTACCAAACATAATTACTTTGTGGGTGAGGTTGAAAATCTGGCGGATACAATCCGTGAGGCGTTTGTGCTTGCAAAGTCGGGCAGACCGGGTCCCGTGCTCATTGACGTTCCGAAGGACGTTCAGATTGCAATGTGCGATTATGAGCCGAAACCGCCTGCAGAAAAAGAAAAAAGTCATGCCGCAAAGGATATCCGAATCGAAGAAGCGGCAAAACTGATAAACGCTGCAAAACGTCCGTTTATCTATTTCGGCGGCGGACTTATAACAGCAGATGCGCAGGAGGAAATGCTTGCTCTCGCAGAAAAAATCGATGCCCCCGTCGGCTGTTCGCTTATGGGTCTTTCTGCAATTCCAACGGAGAATCCGAGATTTCTCGGAATGCAGGGTATGCACGGCCACTATGCATCGTCAATGGCAATGCATAACGCAGACTGCATAATCTCTCTCGGTGTCCGTTTCAATGACCGTGTTACGGGTAACCGCCGGAAATTCGCAACGGGTGCAAAAATCATTCACATTGATGTTGACGGCTCGGAGCTGTGCAAAACGGTCAATGCAGCCTGCGGACTTCGGGGTGATGTGAAGCTCACGCTTCAAAAGCTTCTGCCGCTGCTTAATACAGATAAAAAGCCCGAATGGGCGGCAAAAGTGGATAATTTTCTGAAAGATGAAGAACGCTTTGCCGATAAACGTGAAGGTCTTACGCCGAGAAATGCAATTCTGACCCTTAACAAATATCTTGGTGAAAACACTGCCGTTTGCACCGATGTCGGTCAGCATCAGATGTGGTCGGCGCAAAACCTTAATTTCAGAACTTCACGCCGTTTTGTTTCAAGCGGCGGACTCGGCACGATGGGCTTCGGAACGGGTGCGGCAATCGGTGCGGCATTCGGAACAAAGGAGAGAAGCGTTCTTGTAACGGGTGACGGCAGCTTCGGAATGACACTTCAGGAGCTTGCGACCGCAGTTACATATAACGTTCCGATTGTTATTCTGATTATGAACAACGGTGTTCTCGGTATGGTGCGCCAATGGCAGACCCTTTTCTACGAAAAGCATTATTCAAACACCGTTCTTAACCGCAAAACCGATTTCGTGGGGCTCGCAAAAGCTTTCGGCGCAGACGGTATGGCGGCAACTAACCTTGATGAGCTTGAGAATGCTCTTAAAAAAGCTTTTTCATGTAACGGAACTTTTGTTATTGACTGTTTGATTGATAAAGATGAATTTGTTCTTCCGATGCTTCCGCCGGGCGGCAGTATGGACGATATTATGACAGAATTGGAGGCGGTAAAATGAACAGATATACTTTGGCTGTGCTTGTGAGAAATCAGTTCGGCGTTCTTAACCGCCTTACAAGTATGTTCAGAAGAAGGCAGTTCAACATAAGCTCAATAACTGCGAGCGAAACGGAATCGGCTGAATTTTCACGAATCACATTCAGCTTTGACGGCGAAGAAGAAGGCAAGGTTCAGCTTGTCAATCAGCTTTACAAACTGCCCGACGTATGCTCAATAAAAGAGCTGACAAATGAAAATTCCTTAAGCTGTGAGCTGATGCTCATTAAACTGAAAAATGACCCTGCCGCAAGGGAAGAAATCCATTCGGCGACAGAGGCGTTCAAAGCGGAAACCATTGATTATTCCCGTGATTCCATTGTTTTGAGGCTTATCGGCAACGGAACAAAAATGGACGATTTTATTTCACTTATGAGGGATTTTACCATCCTTGAAATCTGCCGAACGGGAACGGCATCAATAGAAAAAGGCAGTTCAATACTGCGTCAAAACTTAAATCTTTAAAAAGGGGTAATTATTATGGCAAGAATATTTTATCAGCAGGATTGCGATCTTCAGAAGTTAAGCGGCAAAACCGTTGCAATTATCGGTTACGGCTCGCAGGGTCACGCTCACGCACTCAATCTCAAAGACAGCGGAGTTGATGTTATAGTAGGTCTTTACGAAGGCTCAAAGAGCTGGACAAAGGCAGAAGCACAAGGTCTTAAGGTTATGACCGCCGCCGATGCAGCAAAGAATGCCGACGTTATCATGATTCTCATTAACGATGAAAAGCAGGCAAAGCTCTATAAAGAAAGCATCGAGCCCAACCTCACCGAAGGCAAAACGTTGGCGTTCGCGCACGGCTTCAATATCCATTTCGGCTGCATCAAGCCCCCGAAGAACGTAAACGTAATTATGATCGCACCCAAGGGCCCCGGTCACACGGTGCGC
>JAZNPG010000011.1:0-13217 GCA_045589555.1 Acutalibacteraceae bacterium | reverse complement strand
GAACGACATGGCTACGATCCGACTTTGAACACCTGCCGAAATTACACCGTCAATCATGGCGGAATCGGCATAACCCTGAGGTGTGTTGATAATACCACCCTGGACACCCTCGGCGTGTTCTTCTTTACAGGTTGTTTTAAGAGTAACATCATGGTAACCGCCTTCAACGATGCTTGTTGCGGAAACAACAGTAAGCTTTGCATTCTTCTGAAGATCGGGAATGTTGAGCACGCCGCAGTTGCACATTGTTGATTTTACCTTATAAAGGCTCTTTGCAACGTTATCGCTGAGAGGACCTGCATAGGTAACATATGAGTCAACGCCTTCCTCAAAGCTGAGCTTTGCCTTGCCGCCGAGGTCATATCTCTGCCAGTTTCTTGCTCTGTTGGAGCCTTCACCCCAGTATTCCTTAACGTAAGCACCGTTAACCATGAGCTTGTTTGTGGGGCTTTCGTCAAAACGTGCAAAATATCTGCCGAGCATAAGGAAATCAGCGCCCATTGCAAGAGCAAGAGTCATATGATAATCGTGAACGATACCGCCGTCGGAGCAGATGGGAACATATATGCCTGTTTCCTTATAGTATTCATCTCTTGCGGCAGCAACCTCAATAAGAGCTGTTGCCTGACCTCTGCCGATACCCTTTGTTTCTCTTGTGATGCAGATTGAGCCGCCGCCGATGCCGACCTTAACGAAATCTGCGCCTGCCTTTGCAAGGAAGAGGAAGCCTTCTCTGTCAACAACGTTACCTGCGCCAACCTTTACCTTATCGCCGTATTTTTCACGGATGAAAGCAAGGGTCTGCTCCTGCCAAACGGTATAGCCCTCGGAGGAGTCAATGCAGAGTACGTCTGCGCCTGCTTCAACAAGAGCAGGAACTCTCTTTTCATAGTCAAGAGTGTTGATACCTGCGCCTACGATATAGCTCTTGTTTGCATCAAGAAGCTCCTGGGGGTTTTCTTTATGCTGTGAATAGTCCTTACGGAATACGAAATAACGAAGTCTGCCTTCGCCGTCAATAAGAGGAAGAGAATTGAGCTTATGCTCCCAGATGATATCGTTAGCATCCTTAAGAGTTGTTGTATCGGGAGCTGTGATAAGCTTATCAAAAGGAGTCATAAATTCCGAAACGGATGTTTCTGGAGCCATTCTGCTGACTCTGTAATCTCTGCTTGTTACAACGCCGAGAAGCTTGCCGTTAGCTGTGCCGTCATCGGTAACAGCCATGGTGCTGTGACCTGTTTCTTCAAAAAGGTCAAGAACATCTGAAAGAGTTGCATCAGGCTTAAGATTGGAATCGCTGACAACAAAGCCTGCCTTGTAGCTCTTTACTTTTGCAACCATTGCAGCTTCATCTTCAACAGTCTGTGAACCGTAGATAAAAGACACGCCGCCCTCTTTTGCAAGAGCAATTGCCAGAGTGTCGTTTGAAACTGACTGCATGATAGCGGAAACAAGAGGAATGTTAAGGCTCAGGGGGCATTCTTCTTCGCCCTTTCTGAACTTAACGAGAGGTGTTTTCAGCGTTACATTCGCGGGGATGCACTCTCTTGAAGTGTAACCGGGGATGAGAAGGTACTCACTGAATGTTCTTGAAGGCTCCTGACAATAAATTGCCATTTTAATCACTCCTTATATATTAGTAAAATATTATTTATTAGATAATGCCGCTTTTATCGGCAAAATTCGGCTACATAGTTGTCGATGCAGAATTTAATAATCTCAATCGCTTTTTCTCTGTTCTGAACCTCATCAACAACGGTTTCTTTGCCTTCGAGCGATTTATAAACGGAGAAAAAATGCTTCATTTCGTCAAACAAATGCTTGGGCAGCTCTGAAATATCCTTATAGCCGTTATAGTTAGGGTCATTGAACGGAATGGAAATTATCTTTTCGTCAAATTTCCCGCCGTCTTTCATTGTTATAACACCTATCGGATAGCAACGCACAAGCGTCATGGGGTCAATGCTCTCGCTGCTGATAACAACAACATCAAGCGGATCGCCGTCATCGCCGTAGGTTCTGGGAATAAAGCCGTAGTTTGCAGGGTAATGGGTCGAGGTGTAAAGAATACGGTCAAGCATAAGCACGCCTGTTTCTTTATCAAGCTCATATTTCTTTTTGCTGCCCTTTTTGATTTCGATAACCGCCATAAAATCATCGGGGGTTATTCTTTTAGGGCTGATATCATGCCATATATTACTCATATTATCGCCTTCTGTTTTAAAAATATATCAATATAATTTCTTATACCGAATTTTTCATTATAAAAAAGCAGACCGATGTTAAGCTGTTAAAGCCCATGCGGTCTGACCCTGACGGCGGCCGCAGACGCACATCAGCTCTTTTTATATGTTATATATTTGAACTTAACCCCGTCATGCTCATTCTCTTCGCTTTCGCACGCAGCCTGCCAGCCCCCGATTTCATCGAGGTTGGGGAAGAATTTATCTGCAGGTTTTGCGGAATCAACCTTTGTTACATATACTGTGTCGCAATGAGGCAGAAGCTGCTCATAAATGCTTGAGCCGCCGATAACATAAACGGTGTTTGTATCATATCTCTCAAGCTGTTCAAAAAGCTCATCGAGAGAATGGCAGGTGATAACATCGGGCGCACTCCAGCCTTTGTCCGATGTGATAACAATATTAACTCTGTTGGGGAGCGCTTTGGGACCGGGGAAGGTCATAAAGGTTTTTCTGCCCATAACAACAACATTTCCCGTAGTTTTTTCTTTAAAAAACTTCATATCGGCAGGAATGCGGTTAAGCAGCGAGTCACCGTTACCGATTGCCCAGTTGTTATCAACATTTACAATGGCTTTCATTTTTTACCCTCTTTATCAATCAGATTGCCACGGGAATTTTCTCCGTGAACTCATGGAAATTATAGTTTTCTATTTTGAAGCTGTCCTTTGTGAATGCATAAAAATCCGTAATGCTCTTATCAAGAGTTACCGTAGGTGCATCGAAAGGTGTTTTTTCAATAAGCTTTTCAACAATGGGAACATGGCGGTCATAGATATGAGCATCGGCAATAACATGAACGAATTCGCCAACCTCAAGACCGCTGACCTGCGCAAGCATACATGTGAGAGCGGAATACTGACAAACATTCCAGATGTTTGCCGCAAGCATATCCTGCGAGCGCTGATTGAGAACCGCATTGAGCTTGTTACCCGTAACATTGAATGTCATACCGTATGCACAGGGATAAAGTGCCATTTCGCTCAAATCCTGATGAACATATATATTTGTGAGAATGCGGCGGCTTTGGGGATTATGCTTCAGGTCATAAAGAACACGGTCAACCTGATCCATATCGCCTTCTTTATAATGATGCTTTACGCCAAGCTGATAGCCGTAAGCCTTGCCTATGCTGCCGTTTTCATCAGCCCACTGATCCCAGACATGGCTGCCGAGGTCTTTTATATTATTTGATTTCTTCTGCCAGATCCAGAGCATTTCATCAACCGCACTCTTGAGAAAAGTTTTTCTCAACGTGAGCATGGGGAACTCCTTGCTGAGATCATAGCGATTTACAACACAGAATTTTTTGATTGTGTGTGCGGGAGTACCGTCTTCCCATCTGGGGCGTACATCGAGGTCGGTATCCCAGACTCCGTTCTGAAGAATATCCTTGCAGGTGTCAATAAAAACCTTATCGGCAAAGCTCATCGGTTTATCCTCCCAGTCTTTTAATATAATCGCCTATACCCTGCTCAAAGTTTACACCGAATCGGGTATCGGTTTTTGCATCGTGAGTTCTTTTGATTGCACTACATGTGAATTCAAGCGCAATATCGGCACTTTCAGAAATATCCTTGCCCCTCATATATGCTCCGAGAAGAGCGGAAGCAAAAATGTCGCCCGTGCCGTAATATATCCCATCATATTTTTCGGAAAATTTATAATGAACGGCTTCACCCTTGCAATATACGGCACAGCCGATTTCATCATGTTCAAACGAGACACCGGTAAGAACGATTTTTTCGGGTCCGAGAGTTGACAGACGTTCAAGCAGACCATCTATATATTCTTTGGTATATGGCGGCTCAACATATTTTTCGCCGAGAAGAAATGCAGCTTCCGTAAGGTTGGGAACAATTATATCCGCCTTGCTGCAAAGCTTTGCCATTTCTTTGGCGAAATCATCATCGAAGGTTGTATACATTCTGCCGCTGTCTGCCATTGCAGGGTCAACAAGAATAACGCAACCGTTTTTACCGAATCCATCGATAAAAGAGCAAACCATTTCAACCTGTTCGGTTGAGCCGAGAAAGCCGCTGTATATACCGTCAAACTCAATGCCGAGAGATTTCCAGTGATTTGCAATATCGGGAATATCGCTCGTGAGGTCACGGTAGGTGTAGCCCTTTATATCACCCGTATGGGTTGAAAGAACAGCCGTCGGCATTGCGGCAACCTCAACACCCGCTGCAGAAACAACAGGCAGAGCTGCAGTCAGAGAGCATTTGCCGATGCCTGAAATATCATGAATTGCGGCAATTCTCTTCTGCATTTTCAATCTGACCCGTCCTTTTGGCATTCAAGTATTTTATCTATTATAAATCACGATTTCAATTTTTTCAACAACTAAAAATAAATTTGTATAAATTCATCCTTTATTGTACCGGTAAACAGATTTTTTTGGGCATTGCGTTAAAAAACTCTTTACAGAGCGTAAAAAAAGTGTTAATATAATTGGGTATTTATTCTCGCAAATATATTTTCAAAGGAGTAAACAGAAATGAAAAGCATCAGCAAAAAAATTGTCAGCATTCTTCTCGCTCTGTCAATGATTTTCGCATGCGCTTCCTCGATGGGCGCAAGCGCAGCTACGGATTTCTCTGAAGTGCTCACTGACGTTGGCGTTTTTGTTCTCGATAAGGTTCTCTCAGTTCTTATCGGCGGCATCAATGCAATCGTTCCCGACACACACGAAATTCAGAAAATGAGCGATTACAGTGACGACTACCTCTTCAGAGGCACAGACACAATGCTTGACGAAGCTGCAGAAGATGCAGCATGGAAGCTCGGCTATGCAAAGGCTTCAATCGTTCCCGAAGACTGGCAGACCAAGGATTATTTCCTCGGCGGCTTCATGTCTCTGAGCAACGGTATGGCTAACAAGGTTGAAGAGGTTGTTGACGGCGTTGACGTAAGAGTTATCGCTGTTGATGACGGCTCAGGCAGAGGCATTGCCGTTTTCGCAAACGTAGACTCTATCGGTATGTCAAACTATGACATCAAGAACATCAGAAAGGCTCTTGTTGAGCTTCTCCCCGACCAGAAGTTCAGCACAATCACCGTTACTGCAACTCACGTTCACAGCGGCGTTGACACACAGGGTCTCTGGACAAATCTCTTCCCCAAGCTTGGCGGCAACATGGTTAAGGCATTCCTTCATGTTGGCGAAATGACTCCCGGCGTTGATACCGAATATCTTGATTTCATCACCAAGCAGGCTTCAGGCGCTATGAAAGCTGCTATTGATAACATGACTGAAGGCACAATGACATACGCAGTCAAGGAACTCAGCGACGAATATTTCAACAACAAGAACAGACCTTCTTCCGACTCCCTTATTCAGGAGATGGCAAGATTCGTATTCACACCCGACGTAATTGACGAAGCTCACAGAAAAACAATGATTGTTAACTACGCCGCTCACCCCGACATCACAGGTCTTGCTGTTGACGAAATCGACAACGGCAGACAGCTTTCAGGCGACTATGTTTACAGCATGGGTCAGACAATCGAAGCTGCAGACTATAATTTCATGTTCTTCAACGGCGCTATTGCAGGTATTTACACAGGCAGACATCCCGCAAGCGACGGTGTTCCCAACGAAAGACGCTGGATGGAAGCTTCAAGAATCGGTAAGGAACTCGGTCAGATTGCTCTTAACCTCACAAACTCAGAAGAAGTTATCCGCGCAAACGCCGATTGGGATACAATCAACAAAGAAATGGAAATCGGCGGTGAATACTATACTCTCTGGTTTGAAGGCTGGGAGCCCGCTACCGAAAAAGAACTCGATCCTCTCCTTAACGTAAAAATCGACGAAGTAAAGATTAAGGTTACCAATCCCCTTATCAAGCTTGTCGGTAAGCTCGGTCTTGTAAACTACAACGTTTATAAAGAAGGCCTCAACTACTACATCTTCGTTGAAATCGGCTACATGGAACTCGGCGATGTTAAGGTTGTTATGATGCCCGGCGAAATCGTTCAGGACCTCATTGAAGGCGGTTCATCCCTTACAGCAGAAGGCTCATATTCAGGCAAGGATTTCGGAATTCCCTGCATTGACGACCTCTTCGGCGAAGATACTCTCTGCTTCGGTCTTGCAAACGATGCTATCGGCTATGTTGTTCCCGATAACGACTATGCACTTGCTCTTATCGCAGGTCACTATCAGGAAATGATTTCTCTCGGCAAATATGCCGCTTCAACAATCATGAACGGCTTTGTTGAGATTGCAAAAGACGTTGCATAATCACACAATCAATCAGGAGCTTGCTTCGGCAGGCTCCTTTTCTTATTTTTATATTGAAAATTAATTTCTGTTTTGGTAGAATAATTATATTACTGTTTATCGGAGGACACCATGCAAAAAATAATCAGCTTGCTTCTCGGTTTCTTAACCGCATTATCTCTTGCCGCAGAGGGCATACCCTATATGTTCAGACCGACAATTGAATTTGATGCCTCCTTTTCGTGCAGAGAGGTTTCAACCAAGGCAACGGGATACCTTTACGGCATTGCGCAAAGCAACGTTCCCGATTCAAACATAGTTGAAAGCCTTGATATTTCAAGCGTTTCGCAGAAGGTTATTGACGGTCTGCAGCATCCCATCGGCGATGTTGACGATGTTTCGGGACAGCTTGACTCCTGCGATTATATTGTTGTTTATCTTCAGGATAGCTTTGACACCTGGTATTACTGCCACGAAGAAATCAACGAGATGCGCAAAAACGGCTCCTATGACGGGCTGAAATTCATGCGTGAAAGATTTCTGCCTCTCGTAAGAGAAAAGGTCAGCGCACTTAAAGATAAGGAATATTCCGACAGACTTGTTTACTGTCTTTATAACGAATGCGATAACGCTGTCTGGTTCGGCACTCCGAATGAGGATAAAACCTGGTACGGCTATGATGACAGGGCAAAGGAAGAATTCTACACTGCATGGAAAGAAACATATGACCTTGTCAAAAGCATTGACCCCGATGCAATGATAGGCGGTCCCGGTTACTGTGATTATGATACATATGAAATCCGCCATTTCCTTGATTTCTGCAAGAAAAACAACTGTCTGCCTGAGGTTATGATTTACCATGAATTGGGCGAAAGCTCATCGCTTCTCTGGGGCGAGCATGTTGAAGAATACCGTTCAATTGAAAAAGAACTCGGTATAAAAGAGCTGCCCGTTATCATTACCGAATACGGTACAATGGCTGAATGCGGTGTGCCCGGCGATATGCTCAAATATATCGTTAAAATGGAGCAGACGGATGTTTACGGAAATGTTGCCTACTGGAGGCTTGCAAACAATCTTTGCGACACTGCGGCAGATAACAATTCCCCCAATTCCAACTGGTGGCTTTACCGTTGGTATGCCGATATGCAGGGAGATTTGCTTAAATCCAAAACTATTGATATACTCCACTCCGATTTTGCAAACGTAATAAAATATAACCGCAAGGAATTCCGTTATAAGCAACTGACAGGTATGGCTGCGATGAACGGAAAAGAGATTGATATTCTCTGCGGCGGAAGTGATTATTCTTCCGATATAATTATAAGAAATCTTGACAAAACAGACCTCAAAGACTGCAATCTTAACATAAAAATTGAATGCGTATACTACGAGGGTCTGAGCGGCATTGTCAACAAACCCGTAGCAGTTAAGGAATATACGGATAAAGCAGCTTCCGGCAAGCTTAAAATAAGGTTTGATTCAATGGACAAAACAGCTGTTTATCACATTGAAATTACCGAAGCCGAGGGCGAAAAAGAAGCATTCAGCAATGATTTGCTGCCCGTAAGATATGAATTTGAAAACGGCACTCTTCTCGGCACGGCTTACACCTATGACAGCGCTTACGGCACAACGGGTCAGCAAAGCGGCATGGTTGGCGGTCTTGAAAAAGAGGGCGACGGCGTAACCGTAAGCTTTAAAACCCCCGAAAACGGCAACTACAGCCTTGATATTATTTTCGGCAAATCAAATGACGGCAGAAACGCAGACGGCAGAACATCCGCAACCGCACTCATGACCCTTGACGGCAGCACAAGAGAATTGATTCTGCCCAACACAATCAAAAGCGAATATACGGACAAATACTCCGTTGAAGTTTATCTTGAAAAGGGCACTCACACATTGACATTTGCTCATAAAGACGGAACCTTCGTGCTTGACAGCATGCTTGTAAGACCTGTTGATACCGATAAAAATATTCACCTTATCCCCGATTCTGACAGGAGCATCAACGGCGTAACATCTTACCTTGCTATTGCACCTCATGACGGATTCTACAACCTCAGAACCGCAGCAAACGCAGAGTTTGCAATCGACGGCGCAAAAGGAAAAACCGTTAACGGCAACGCAATTGTATATCTTCGCAGAGGTCTGAATTATATTGATATTTCAGCCGAAAACGCACCTTTGAATGTTACTGTTTCTGATGAATCGGGCTTCACCGCAAGCTTCGGCGCAGAGAGTCTGACTCTTTCGGGCGGGGCGGCGCTCAATGAAAACGGATACCTTGAAAGCCTTGCCGCAAACAACGGCAGCGCAGCTTTCACCGTTAATGCACCAGAATCGGGCAGTTACAGAGTGACCCTCACCTATTCAAACAATCTCGAGGGCGGTTATCATGCATATAATGTTGACCTGATTGAAAGCTTTGTTACCGTAACAACCGAAAAAGGCAGCGAAAACATCTGGTGCAGAAGCACTTACAGCTGGGATACATATAAAACCGTTACCTTTAACCTTGAGCTTGACGAAGGCGAAAACACGGTAACTCTTTCAAACAACGGCGGCTATGATTTCAACGGCTCTGTGCCTGTTTCACCGAGAATCAGCGGCATTACCGTAAACATGGCAATCAATGACTGATATGAAAAAACAGGAAGCAATCAACTCAATAAGAAACAGACTTTTTGAATTGCAGGATTTGCCGTACAAGACTTTTCATTCACGGCTTATGCCGAATATTGACCCCGAAAGGATTATCGGCATACGCATTCCCCTGCTGCGTAAGCTTGCAAAAGAATTGAGCGGCACAAACGAAGCGGAATTTTTTCTCCGCACCCTGCCTCACGAATACTATGAAGAAAATAACCTTCACGCTTTTCTGATTGAGGGCATCAGAAGCTATGACGAATGCATAGCTTCGCTCAACGAATTTCTGCCCTTTGTTGATAATTGGGCAACCTGTGATTCTCTGCGCCCGAAGATATTCAAAAAGCATCTTTCCGAGCTTGAAAAGCAAAGCTTTTTATGGATTGATTCGGATAAAACCTACACAATCCGTTTCGGAATCGAATGTCTGATGGTTTATTTTCTCGGCGAAGAATTCAAAGCCGTGCATGCCGAAAAAGTTGCTTCGGTCAACTGCGGTGAATACTATGTGAGCATGATGGTTGCCTGGTATTTTGCAACGGCACTTGCAAAGCAATATGACTCGGTTATTCCGTATATCGAAAATCGAATTCTTGACCCCGAAACCCACAGAAGAACAATTCAGAAAGCGATTGAAAGCTATAGACTCACAGACAATCAGAAGCAGTATCTCAAATCCTTAAAGTGAAAGCAAACAGTTTGCGTTTTATTTGTTTAACTTTAAATGATATATTGAAACGGATAAAACAATCTGCTAAAATTTAAATGAAATTTTAATAGGCGGTGTTAATTATGGTATTATTTATCAAAAGCATCCTCTCTGTCATCACCTCAGTGCTTGTTCTTATTTCGTGGCCTGTTTTCGGCAACTATAAGTCAGCATCCGAGCCTGTAAATCCCAATGAATGCAAGCTCAATTTTGCTGCAATTTCAGACACACACATGAAAAACGAATTTATCCGCCAATTCATGGTTGAGCTCGGTCTTGACGGCATGGAGAATTCCGACGCACGCCTTGATGCGCTTGTTGTATCAGGCGACCTCACAGACCACGGCGAAAAAGAAGAATGGGATGCTCTTACAGAGAGCTTTTCAAAATATGACCCTGCCGACGAAATAATTCTTGCCTGCGGAAACCATGACACATGGACCGATGAAAGCTTTGACAAGGCAAAGGAGAATTTCATTTATTACAACAATGAAATCAGCGGCAGAGAAATCAGCGAAATGTATTATTCAACCAAAATCAACGGCTACACCTTTATCGTGCTTGGCAGCGAAGAGGACAGAACTGCCGCACGCTTCAGCCCCGAGCAGCTTGAATGGCTTGAAGAAACAATGGCTGAGGCTTCAAAGGATGATTTGCCGATATTCGTTATCAGCCATTGGCCTATCAATCAATCTCACGGTCTGCCCGAAACATGGGGCGATGATGAACCTGAACCCGATGACGGAGGAATCGGCGACGAATCCGAGGCTGTTGAAAAGATTCTCAAGCAGTATGATAACGTTTTCATGATAAGCGGTCACCTTCACAACGGCATCGGTGAAAATGCAACAGAGGGTATCTGGGGCTATAAAACCGTTGAATCCGTCGGCTCTTTCCACAGCATCAACCTGCCTGCATATACATATTTCAACGCAAGAGGTCAGGTGCTCAACGGCAACGGCTTCAATTTTGAGGTTTATGACGATGAGGTTATCATCAGAGCAAGAAGCTATTCTTCCGATATCTGGTACACGCAGTATGAATATGTAATTCCGCTTGTATAAAAGGAGTAATAAATTATAAAAGGAGTAATTAATAATGAAAAAGTTTATCAGCCTTGTGCTTGCATTGATTATGGCGTTTTCCGCCTGCTCGGTTGCATTTGCGGCGGATAACGAAGCCTGCTCCTGCGGACACACTCCGATAGTTTATGTGCCCGGCTTCGGTGCAGGAATCTATCTTAACCCCGAAAGCGAAGATCCGAAAGCTGTTTATCCTCCGAGCGTAACTGACATATTAAAAGCAGTGCCTGATGTTATTCTTGCTCTTTTTGCCGTAACAACAGGCAACGAAGAGCTTTTCGGCAAAGCTGCCGTCAATGCAGCAAACAAGCTCCTTGCAAAAATCGCCTGCGATGAAAACGGTGAACCCGTTTATAATACTTCGATTGATCCTTTTGAGTATCCCGAAATCGATATTCACCAAAATATGACCGATGACTATTATGACAGGTCTTTTGATTTTGAATATGACTGGCGGCTTTCCCCCATTGACAACGCTGCTTACCTCAAGAATTTCATTGAATATGTAAAAGAACTCACAGGACACGATGAGGTTGCAATAATCTGCCATAGCCAGGGCAACACGGTTGTTGCAGCTTATCTTGAGCTTTACGGCAATGACGGAATAGAAAAAATTGCCTTTCTTTCCCCTGCTTTTCAGGGAATATCCATTCTCGGCTCGCTCTACCGCAAGGAGGCAGACCTCTCCGCAAAAGCGGATGAACTGAAGTTTTTCGTTGAATCAATCATGGGCGAATCCGCAGGCACAAAAGCCGTTTCGCTTCTCTTCTTTGTGCTCAATGAATCGGGCTTCACAAGCAGACTTCTCGGATTTCTCCAGAAGTATCTCACAAGTCAGTTTGACCTGATTTACGATGAATGCCTCATGCCGGCTTTCGGCAACCTTGCAGGCACATGGAGCTTTGTTCCCGATGAATACTTTGACGATGCTGTTGATGCAATGTTTGAGAGCAGAGAAGATGCTCCCGTTCTTGAAAAGATTTTATATTACCATGATAATGTTCAGGTTAAGCTTCCCGAAATTCTTCAGGAAACAATGGATAACGGCACAGATATAATCATCTGTGCAGGCTACGGAATTTCGTCAATTCCCGTGAGCGAAACGCCTGCCGTCAACTCGGATTTCCTGATTGATACAAAGTATATGAGCATCGGCGCCGAATGCGCACCCCTCGGAGAAACTCTCGGCGAAAACTATATTCAGGCAGTTAACTGCGGACATAATCATGTTTCCGCTGATATGATAATCGATGCTTCAACCTGTGCCTTCCCCGAATACACATGGTTTTTCAAAGGGCTCAGTCACAGCGATTTTACTGACGGATACGATAAATTTGTAGATTGGTTTATTGAATCGGAAGAACGCATTGACATTCACACAAGCGAAGAATATCCGCAGTTCATGACAAATGACGAAAACGAAAACCTTGTTCCGGTTACAAAGCCCGAAGAAGAAAGCTACGGCATTTTCAGTTTTCTCGGTTTGATTTTCTAAAAAAATGCTCTCCGCCCGTAAAGCGGAGAGTTTTTCTTTGACATCTGCAGTGTTATGATATATAATGATAATATTGGAGGGTGATAAAATGAAAAAAAGTACACTTCTGAAATACATATCGGTTATCATCGGCATTATGATGATATTTGCCGTTACCGCTCACGCAGATTTCGGTGACTACGGCGGAGATTACGATTACGGCGGATATGACAGCTATGACAGCTACGATAACGATTATGACTATGATTACGATGACGACTACGATGATGACGATGACTATAATCACGGCGGCGGCGGAGTTGTTTATCATGATTCCGGAAGCTCAGGCGGTTCCGGTGGCGGCGGCTGGGGAATGGGTCTTATAATAGTAATCGTTCTGATTGTTATCATTTTCGGCATCCCGATTCTCAAATCGCTCAAAAACGGTAAAAACAAGAGCGGTTCTGTTGCGCCGGGTGCACTCCCGACAGATGCAACAACATTAAGACCCGTTGCAGAATACAACTCGGTTGACCCCAACTTTTCAGAGCCCGCATTCTGCGAAGAGCTTTCAAACATGTATATAAGATTCCAGAACGCATGGCAGGCAAAAAAGCTTGACGATGTACGCCCCTGCCTTTCAGATGCATTCTACGCACAGCTTGACCGTCAGCTTGATTCTTACCGCAAAAACAAGCAGACAAACAAAATCGAGCGTATCTCTGTTCTCGGGGTTAATCTTGTAGGCTGGAAGCAGGAAAACGGCAACGATGTTATGATTGCAAACCTGAGAACAAGAATTGTTGACTATGTTGTTGACGAT
>JAZNPG010000010.1:0-5223 GCA_045589555.1 Acutalibacteraceae bacterium | reverse complement strand
GGAAACACCGGGGCGAAATCTTCGTTTAGTCGTTTCTGCGCTTCGTTCATAGAATTTCACCTTCCTATATTTAGTTAGGAATATTATACCATTCTATCTTGCCATTTTCAATGGCAAAACCTAACGAAAATAAATCAATGTTTTTGTTCAATTAGCTTAAGAACTAAACCTTCGATAAATCCTCGACTATCTGTTTTAACTTCTTTGATTTCGAAAGTAGAATTTCGCTGCAAAAGCAATTCCCTTTCGCCGGAATGTTTCGAAATGGGATCAACATATAAACCTTTACTGCCCTTCGGAACGTGTACTTCAAGTTTAATTCCCGACCATGCTTTGCTGCCAGAAACGCCGCACGACATAAAACCTTTTTCAGTTATTCGAGAACCAATCAAGGAATCTTGAACCGCCTTTTTCGAAAGTTCGCTTTTAGGAATTCCCGACCAAATAGAAAAATCATCAATGCCGCCCGTCATACCACGAAACAAAACAACGTCGTCCGCAACTGAGCATTTATCAAGTCCGGCCGTACACCATTCAATATTCTGCCGTTCATAGGAAGATTGCCAACGATTTTCACGTAAGGCGGAATTCATTTCCCAATAATTCGAACCAGTATAATTTCGAATGCCG
Organism: Acutalibacteraceae bacterium; assembly: GCA_045589555.1. GTDB lineage: Bacteria > Bacillota > Clostridia > Oscillospirales > Acutalibacteraceae > CAG-177. The sequence continues at coordinate 4,593 of JAZNPG010000010.1, read as the reverse complement.
TCCCTTTCGTTTGCGCTCAAATCGTTGTCCCAATGATTGCGATTGAAATTATTATTTTCGTGATAACTATATGCGTCCCAATCATTTTTAAAAGTTTTTTCGTTTTTCTTGAACGCTTCCCAATCGTCCGGGCTTGCCGTGTTCGCCGGAGTTTTCGGAACGGGCGTTGCTGCCGCTTTGGGGGCTTTCGGCGTTGTCGTCGGGGTTTTACTGCCGCCGGAAAGCTTTTTATTTAAATCGGCTTCCTGCTTCTTAATGCTTTCCCATTTCACAACGTCGGGATCGTTTTCCCCATACGCTTTTTTCCATGTTTTCATGGCTTCATCAACATAATTTTCGTCCGTAAAACCGTATTTCTTCATGAACTTCTGTTTTTCGTCGTTCAGAACGTCCAACTGCGCCTGATATTGTGCGGTTTGGTCGGCTGCTTTGGTTTTATATTTTTTCTTGAAATCGTTATAATTTTTAGCTTTAATACAATGGTTAATTGTTCCGTCCGGCTCAATAATACCGTTCGAAGCTTTAATTAATTCGTCGGGCGTAACGCCTAATTTATCAGACCATGTTTGAATCTGTTCGTCTGTCGCTTCGCTCAAATCGCCCACCGATTTTTCGATTTCGGATTTATCCAAAGCCCAACGCGCCCTTTGTAGCATAACGCAACGGCAGTTTATATCTTCTGCCGCTACGCCAAATCCGCCGGGGTACATTGCTTTATAGCCGGAAGCACTTTTAAACGGTTGGTCAATCTCGCGTTCCTGCCCGTCTAAATAAACATGGGTCGAACGGGTTCTAGCGTCTAAAACCGAATCCCATTGTTTAACCAAATCCGCACCAGAATCTTTTGCCTTCGTTATTGTGTCCATTTTAACTTCGTTGGTTATTCTGTGGGATTCGGTTCTAACGATTCGCGTAGCGTTGTATAAAGCCCCTTCGCCGCGTTTGTGAACCCTATTCGCTATTGTTGCATAGTCTGCGTTTGTGGCAATACCGCGGGTTATTTCCTGCCTAGAAATACGCGCCATTTCGACGGAATCGTTATAAAGTTTTTCGGAAAGCTTAATTCCTTCATAATCGGATTGCGCCGCCATCTGTGCCATTTCTGCCTGATTGAAAGGCATTACAAGCGGGATTCCTTCGTTATGCAAACCGTACATAGTAGAAAAAAATCCGTCCTCATAGCAATCTTTTAAATATGTATCAATGTCTTTATACCAGTTATTCGACATTTTCGAATAAATATCTTCAAGCTGCTTTTGCAATTCCTGCTGATATTTCAACTGATAAATAACAGATTGCGTTTGTGGTCTACTCTGCAATGCAAGAATCTTTTCTTCAACGTCTTTCATTGCGAATTTATAGGAATCTTTTAATCTATAAATTACTTGCTGTTCAGAACTTATTTGTTTCTGAACAATTTCTTTTTCCCACTTTTTCATTATACATCATCTTCCACCGGAATTTCGTTAACCGCTGTCATGGGGTCGGGTTCAGGTTCGGGAAGCTTGCCTTTAACATCTTCATAATTAATATCAAGGGTTTCGCAAATATTCTGAATAATGGTTTCATCGTCCAGAGTTCCCGCAAGATTGAGCATAGTATTAATTTTGGTCTGTTCGGTTCTAGCGTCGATTTCTTCAATTGTCGCGTTATCCTGCGCGTTTGTCATAACCTCGCGTTCGAACTTAAAATAAACATCTTTCTGCTGATAATCCGTACCCTCTGTTTCGTTAATGTCGTCAAGTACAACTTTCAAAATTTTTCGAAGGAACTGTTTCAGACGAATTTCAAGTTTGTTACATTTAAGATCAAGAAGCGCATAACGGGATTTAATGACAATGTTAGTAATATTACCGTCGCCAATCTGCGCGGAATTAAATCCCATGCCGAAACGATAAATATTTGTTTCGTCAAGTTCAAGCTTTACTTTTCGTGCATCGTATGGAATATCAACGGTTTTATATTCAACACCGCTTCCACCATCTGCCGGAACGCCAATATGCTTTGTAGTTTTAACGTTCTGAATCAGTTCGTTCAAATTGTCGCCGTCAAAACCCTTAACAACAACCAGATATTCGCTTGCATCCTGCAAGTTATTTGAAAGCCCGCACGACATCAAATCATAATCATCAATAATATTTTTAATGGGCTTTAATGCGCTATGCTGTTTCCGGCAGTTATCCAGACGGAAGAACGGGATAAAACCAAACTCTTCATAATAAAGTTCGCCGCCGTCCTCTTTTCTATAAATTACATGGGGACGGGGGTTAATTTCTTTCGTTTCGTCCAGTTTAATTTCGCCGTCTTTTTCGGAAACATAGAAAAAAGTTTGGGATTTGTCCCAAACTTCGATTCGTTTAACGGCTTTCTGTCCCTTATCTACTTTGTCGACATACCAATAAATAATATGCTCTTCGCCGTCGTCTGCGTCTTTCGGGTCAACTTCAATAACGCCGATACCGTCCGCATTCTGAAAGGAAAGCTTATCTTCTCTATTCTTGTACAGATACATATAATCAAAGCCCTTTGCGATTGCGCCCGTTACTGTTTCGTAAAACTCTGAACAAAAATCTTCGTTTTCGTTAAATCTTTCGTCTAGAATGTTTTGCAGTTCCGGAATATCAGATTTCATAAAGCCATCTTTACCGGAAAGCATATATTGAACCTGTTGGTCGACAAGTTCGGTAAAAAACGGATGTGAAATTTTGATATTAGATCGGGTTTTATCTTCTATCGCGTTTCCGTCGTCGTCAAAATAATAAAGTTTATAATTTTTAATATCATGGTCGCCTTCATAATAGGCAAGTCCAGTTTTCGCGCTTTTCTTTCGTTCGCTTGCTGCGTCTGCGCTAATAAAATACAAAATTTCATTTTCGGAAAGCATAATTTTTCACCTTCCTTTCTGTTATTCTTCTAAACATTCAATATAAATTTCGCCGATTGAAACATATCTGTCGGAAGTAGTGCTATTATTGTAATTTGTCCAGTTAGTCGGCTTAATTCGGACGTACTGATAAGCAACGCCCGTGTCCGTACATTCATGTTCGGTCAAAAGTCCCGACGTTGCGCCGTTGCGACCAGATATTGAGCAAATAGTCGTCCAACTTGAACCATCTGTGCTGCCCATTACCGTTGCCGCAATAACACCGTTAACGATTGAAAATGTTCTGTTTGCAAGGGAAATTTTAGTAATCTTTTGCGCACTAGGTAATTTAATCTGAATATACGGCGAACCATCGGTTGACCTAGTTTTAGAAACCCAACCGTATCTATCCCCGTAACTTTTATTAAACGCTCTCCATGCTGCATAACTGTTACTGTTTTCAGTAGAAGCAGAAACAACGTATCCGTTCGAACTATTTGCATTAAGCGCGACGGTCGGATGTACTACAAGCGTACCGGACGAACCGAAAAATTCTTTCGCAACGCCGTTAACGCCGATATAGCCTTTTTTAATTTTGCGGGCTACGCCTTCAACGCCTACATACATTTTTTTAACTTTTCGTGCAAGCCCTTCAATGCCTACGTAAGCCGTTTTACTCATAGACTAAATACACCTCACCGTCTGCAAGTTCGCTTGTTCCTGCGGTCAAATCGTCCGTTCCGTAAGTGATAACTACGTTTTCTATTGTAATATCGCCCGTTTGACCGTTTACAGACGTTACCGGATAAGGCGGGGGATTGCTTGCGCTGTACTGTTTAACGTTATCAACGTTGCCAAGACCAACTTCGGAAGCGGTATATTCGGGTTTGCTCGCTGCCTTTGCCCATTCGGGAACGGTCGGGTCGGTTTCTGTGTATTCCGTAAGATATTCGGAATGCGTATGTTCTTTTTCCGCTGCGCCGATTTCTTCCGCTGTATAAGTCGGTTTAGATTCGGCTTTTGCCCACGCCGGAACTGTGGGATCAGATTCAACGAATTCGGTTAAATATTCGTCGTGTTCATGTTCTGCCGGGGCATATTCGGAATGCGTATGGCTTGCCGTCGCGAAATAATCAACGGTTTTTCCGTCAAGTTTTTCGGCATTGTCAACCGCGCCGTTATTATTAGAATCATAAACGGATTTGAGCATATCGCCCGAACCGTCGCCGCCCGAACCATCTGCACCATTCATAACATTAAAACTTTTAGTTCCGTTAGCGTCGGTAATTGCTACGGTATGCCCGCCGCTAATCGGGGTTACTTCGACAACCGGGGAAAAACCATCTGCGCCCGGTTCACCGTCTGCGCCTGTCGCGCCCTGTTCGCCCGTGTCGCCCTTGATATTAACGGGGTCGGGGTTTTCCCTGCCTTTGTCGTTCGTCCATGAAATAACGCCTTCTGCGCTCACATGGGGCGTATACGTTGCGCCATCTTCGCCCGCTGTACCGCCGCTTTCTTTTAGTTCGGCAATATCCTGCGTATTTTGTTCAATCTGTGCCGCCTGTTCTGCGGTCGCGCCCGCTTCAATGGGGTTTTCGTCCAGATAGGCTTCAATCGCCCTTTCTACGGTTTCGTCGGAAATGCTGCCGCCTTCGATAGCGTCGATTCGTTCATTAAGTTTTCTATATTCCAAATGTTCAAGTTCGGTAAATACATAATCGGCGGGCTTC
>JAZNPG010000009.1:0-42664 GCA_045589555.1 Acutalibacteraceae bacterium | reverse complement strand
CCAGACATTTTGTAAACCTCCGTAATAATCGATAATCCTTACAATTCAATCATTCCGACTGTCTACAAAAGCCGAAGGGAGGCAACTTCCTTATGAAGTGCCTCCCTTCTATGAGCTGCACTTTTTTACTTGATTTTTGTTATCTTGTTACCCTTTACAAGATAAGCGTTCTTCGCAAGGTCAATCAGCGGTTTATCGTTGAGGGAATCTGTATAAAAATTATCTATAACCGCATCGGGATATTTTGCTTTAAATGCCTTAACCTTGTTTTCTCTGAAACAAAAGCTCAATAGCTTATGGTTTTCTATATCGGTTTCGGATGCGATATAGTTACTTATGCCGAGCCTTTTGCACGCTTGAGCAATCAGCACATCGAGGCAGGCAGAAACAATAACATCGTCATCTTTTCTCTGCTGATAATAAAACGGTTTGATTTTGCCGATATTCTTATCCCAGAATTCGTCAACATTTTTCTCGATATCCTCAATCGTTTCGCTGAGTTTTTCCACCCTGTCCTTATATTTTTCAAGTGCATCGTCGAGGGTAAGTTTACCTGATTTATATTTTATTGCCGCCCTTGCAACCCACGGAATCTCCTTTAAAAGCTTCGGATTTTTCTTTATATAGAACCTGAACAAATCAAGCACGGATTCTCCGTCATAAATCGTATTATCAAAGTCATAAACGTTCATTATTCCGCTCCCCTTTCGGCAAAAACATTATAGCATTTTGATTTTGCTTTTATTTTCCGTTTCGGAATTATATATTTTCTTTGCAAAGTTGAACTCTTTTTGAAATTTTTGATATTGTTTTTATTGCCCGACGGTGATATAATTCTTGTGAAATTTCTGATTTCAGGTGATATTATGGCAAACAGAATTAAAGACAAAGATTTTTACAAGGCGTTTTTTACCATGACGCTGACCCTTGCATTCCAGAATCTGATTGTTTACAGCGTTAACCTTGCAGACTCGGTTATGATGGGTGCATACAGCGAAACGGCACTGAGCGGTGTCGGAATTTGCAACAATATTCAGTTTTTTCTCATGATGGCGATAACGGGCACCTGCAACGGCATGACGGTTATTGCTTCACGATACTGGGGCATGGATGACAAGCGCTCCATCAAATCGGTTTCGGCTGTATCGATGTGGATAAGCATTGCTTTTGCGCTTGCGATAACCGTTTTCTGTGCCTTTGCTCCCGAAACAGTTATCCGCCTTTTCACGGATAAAGAAAATGTTATTACGCAGGCGGTTGAATATCTTGATATTATTAAATATACCTATATAATATACAGCCTCACAACGGTTCTGCTTGCGATTCTGCGAAGCGTTGAAACTGTTAAAATCGGATTCTATGTTTCGCTATCATCGTTTGCAATCAACATTGCTCTTAATTATGCTCTTATTTACGGAAGATTCGGTTTGCCCGAAATGGGTATAAGAGGTGCGGCGGTTGCCACTCTCGCTGCAAGAGCAATTGAGCTTGCGGTTGTTGTTGTTTACACCTTGCTCATCGACAAAAAACTGCATTTTAAAATTGCAGAGCTTTTCAGAACACAAAAGCAGATGTTCGGGGATTTCTTCAAAACAGGCTCGCCGCTGATGATGAGCAGCCTTTCATGGGGAATTGCAATGAGTATTCAGGGCGCAATTATAGGCAGACTTGTTGAAAGCGCAATTGCTGCAAACAGCATTGCAACAACAATTTTCCAGATTGCAACGGTTATAACTTATGCCTCAGGCAACGTTACCTGCGTGCTTATAGGAAAAACCATCGGCGAAAACGGAACACTTGAGCTTATCAGGCGCCGCAGCCGCAATTTACAGCTTATTTTCCTTGGAATCGGTGTTGTTTCGAGCGCAATTCTTCTTTTATGCAAGGGTCTTATCATTGATTTCTACAATGCAACACCCGAAACCTATGCCCTTACAAATCAGTTTATATGGGTGCTTGCCGTTACAATTATCGGCACATCATACGAAGCACCCGCACTTTGCGGAATTGTTTCAGGCGGCGGAGAAACGGCGTTTGTTCTCAAAAACGATTTCATTTTCATGTGGCTTATCGTTTTGCCGCTTTCGGCATTGAGCGCATTTGTTTTCAAATTTCCCGTAGTTGTTACCTTTGCCTGCCTTAAAGCAGACCAGGTTCTCAAATGCATTGTTGCCTATGTAAAAGTTAACAGATACAACTGGATAAAATCAGTTACAAGATAAAAAAACCCCCGAACGTTACGATACGCTCGGGAGTGATTTTTTAACTTACGCTTTTAGGTTTTGTAACCTTGGGCGGAGGCGAAAGCTTTGCCTTTTTGCGGTTGGGATTACGCTCAACCAGAGGCTCTGCACCGTCATTAACGCAAGCCGCCGTGATGCAAACTCTTTCAACCGTCGGGTCTGAAGGTACATCATACATTACAGGCAGGAGCGTTTTTTCGATTATTGAACGCAGACCTCTTGCGCCTGTTTTCTTTTCGAGAGTTTTCTCGGCAATTGCGTTGAGGGCACCCTCATCAAACTCAAGCTCAACCTCATCGAGGTTAAACAGCTCTTTATACTGCTTTACAATTGCGTTTTTGGGAGTTGTTAAAATCTGAATCAGCGCATCCTTATCAAGCTCTTCAAGAGTTGTGATAATCGGAAGTCTGCCTACAAGCTCGGGAATAATTCCGAATTTAACAATATCCTGATGAATTGTTTTTGAAATCAGGTTTTCCTGTGCAAGCTCGGATTTGCTCTTTACGGGAGCCTCAAAGCCAAGGGTTGAGCCGCCGGTTCTTTTTTCAATAATCTTTTCAAGACCGTCAAAAGCGCCGCCACAGATAAAAAGAATATTTGAGGTATCAACCTGAATAAACTCCTGCTGCGGATGCTTTCTGCCACCCTGAGGGGGAACATTGGCAACCGTGCCTTCAATTATCTTGAGAAGCGCCTGCTGAACACCCTCGCCGCTTACGTCACGGGTGATTGAGGGATTCTCGCTCTTTCGGGCAATCTTATCGATTTCATCAACATAGATTATGCCTCTTTCGGCTCTTTCAACGTCAAAATCCGCAGCCTGAATTATACGCAGAAGAATGTTTTCAACATCTTCGCCAACATAACCTGCTTCGGTAAGCGTTGTTGCATCTGCAATTGCGAAGGGCACATCAAGGATTTTTGCAAGGGTCTGGGCAAGCATTGTTTTGCCGACACCCGTAGGTCCGAGCATAAGGATGTTACTCTTCTGAATTTCAACCTCGCTGTCGCCCTTGCTGCCTATTCTTTTATAATGATTGTATACCGCAACGCTCAGAGCAATTTTCGCATCTTCCTGACCGATTACATATTCATCAAGCATCGCCTTGATTTCATGGGGCTTGGGAAGCGACGAAACATCAAAATCGCTGTGCCTGCCCGTTGAAGGCTCGGAATCAATGATTGAGCAGCAAAGGTCAACGCACTCGTTGCAGATATATACGTTTGGTCCTGCGATAAGCTTATCCACCTGATCCTGCGTTTTACGGCAGAATGAGCAGGCTACAAGCGGCTTATCTCTTCTATCGTCATCTCTGGGCATGTTCTGCCTCCTGTGGTTTTTTATCTGTGAGCAATTACCTTATCAACAAGGCCGTATTCCATTGCTTCCTGAGCGGTGAGATAATTATCTCTTTCGGTATCTCTTGCGATTTCGTCAATGGATTTGCCTGTGTTTTCAGCGAGGATTCTGTTGAGCTTTTCTCTGGTTTTGAGGATGTGGTCTGCAACGATTTTGATTTCTGTCGCCTGACCTCTTGCGCCGCCCAGAGGCTGATGAATCATAATTTCGCTGTTGGGAAGAGCATATCTCTTGCCCTTTGCGCCTGATGAAAGCAGAAATGCGCCCATCGAAGCAGCCATACCGATGCAGATTGTTGAAACATCGCATTTGATATACTGCATTGTATCATAGATAGCCATGCCTGCGGTTACGGAGCCGCCGGGGCTGTTGATATAAAGGCTGATATCCTTTTCTGCATCCTGACCCTCAAGGTAAAGGAGCTGAGCAACAACAATGCTTGCCGTTGCATCGTTAACCTCATCGGAAAGAACGATGATTCTGTCATTAAGAAGGCGGGAGAAAATATCATATGAACGCTCGCCTCGGTTTGTTTGTTCAACTACATATGGAACAAGTGCCATTTAAATTCAGTCCTTTCTCCGCAAATTATAGTTTTGTAATCAACTATACGGAATAAACCGGCATAAAGCCGGTTCATTCTTAAACTCATATCTTTGAATACTGACAATTAAAGTATAGTAAGATTCTGCCTTAATTATTCAGCAGCTTCTTCCTTTTTGGGAGCAGCTTTCTTTGTTGTCTTTTTTGCTGCAGGCTTCTTTTCAGCCTTTTCTTCTGCGGGAGCTGCTTCTTCATCAGCTGCAGCATCCTTCTTCTTTGTTGCCTTCTTTGCAGCGGGCTTCTTTGCCTTTGCGGAATCAATAACTACCTTGAAAGCTTCCTGCTTTGCGATTTCGGCTGCAACTGTTGCTTCGGGAACGATGCCCTTAAGCTTTTCAACCTCAATCTGATACATTTCGCTCATCTTGGTGTATTCTTCAGCAATAGCTTCTTCGGAAGCCTTGATGCCTTCAAGCTCGATGATCTTTTCAACTGCAAGCTCAATCTTAACATCGGCAACTGCACGCTCTCTCATCTGGCTTTCAAACATTGCCTTATCCATACCCATATACATAAGATAGGTATCAAGGTCAATGCCCTGCTGACCTACGCGCTGTGCAAAGGAATCGATGTTTTCCTGAGCCTTGTTATCATACATGCATTCGGGAATTTCACCCTCAACATTTTCGCAAAGAGCTTCGATAACAGCATCTTCAAATGCTCTCTGAGCGCTCTCCTGCTTTCTCTTGAGCATATCTTCTTCAATGCCCTTCTTAAGCTCTTCTACTGTTTCGTATTCGCCCATATCCTTTGCGAATTCGTCATCAAGCTCGGGAAGCTCCTTAACCTTGATTTCATGAAGCTTGATCTTGAAAACAGCATCCTTATCAGCAAGCTCGGGTGCATAATCGGTGGGGAACTTAACGTTAACATCAAATTCTTCGCCTACGCTGTGGCCTGCAACCTGCTCTTCAAAACCGGGGATGAATGAGCCTGAACCAAGAGTGAGGCTGTATTTTTCTGCCTTGCCGCCTTCGAAAGCAACGCCGTCAACAAAGCCTTCGAAATCGATAACTGTGATGTCGCCGTCTTTTGCAGCTCTGTCATCAACGTCAACCATTCTTGCGCTTCTGTCAAGCATATGCTCGATTTCGTGGTCGATTTCTTCTTTTGTAACCTTGGATTCAGCCTTTTCAGCTGTAAGACCTTTATAAGCCTTAACTGTGATTTCGGGCTTAACGGTAACATTGAAAGCGATAACTACGCCTTCTTCTTTGCTCATTGTTTTAACATCAACATCGCGGGGCTGATCAACGGGAGTAATGCCTGCCTCGTCATATGCTGCCTGAACAGCTGTGGGGAAAACGATTTCAAGAGCGTCTTCAAAGAAAACCTCTTTGCCGTAAAGCTTCTCAATCATCATAAGGGGAGCCTTGCCCTTACGGAATCCGGGGATAACGATTGACTTTCTCTGCTTCATATAAGCCTGCTGAATGGCAGCTCTGAAATCTTCTGCTGCGATAGAAAGCTCAACCGCATAGGTGTTTGTTTCTGTTTTGTTTGCTGATACTAAACTCATTTTGAATTCCTCCAATTGAATTTTTAACCCCTAAATTATAACAAATATATTTTAAAATTTCTATATATATTTATATTTTCTTATGTTTAGTTAATTTTTTCAAATTTTTTCCTCAACTTTTGGTGAAAATGCTTAATTTTTTACCACCAAAGCCGGACAAAAGCCCAGAAAATCGCTCGAAATCAACTGAAAACGGATTCCGTCACACTCTCCGTTGAATGCGTTTGCGTGCGAATAGGAGTGCAGATGACCGTAATAGCAGCGTTTTATATCTTCCTCAAGAAGAACATTATAAATCTCATCGCACTTGCGGTCACGGCTGAGCGGCGGATAATGGAGAAACACAACGGGCTCAAGCCCTGTTGCCTTTGCCGCCTGAATGGACATTTTCAGCCTGCCCGCTTCACGCAGCACAACCTTTTTATCCGCATCGCTTTCGGCATCGAAAAACCAACCTCTTGTGCCGCAAATCGCAACGCCGTCGGATTCATAAGCGTTGTTGTGAAGAATATTGATCGAATTCAGAGAATATTTTTCAAAAAACTCATCCGCTTTTTTCTTTGTTGCCCACCAATAATCATGGTTGCCTTTGAGAATTATTTTTCTGCCCGGCAGAGAATCAAGAAAACGGAAATCCGCAAGTCCCTCTTCAAGATTCATGCACCACGAAATATCTCCGGCTATAACTACGGTATCGTCATCTCTGACAAGATGCTTCCAGTTGCTTTCAAGGCGCTTCTCATAATCGCTCCAGCCGCCGAAAATATTCATGGATTTTCCGGTGGAGATTGATAAATGAGTATCTCCTATCGCAAAAAGAGCCATAGCCATATCCTTTCCAAAAATAATTTCAGATAAACTGCAGATAATACTTTTGCTGATTAATTATAATCCGCAATATTACCGAAAGGAGTTCCAACAATGAACAAAGAAATCAACGAAATTACCTGTTTTGCAAAAAACTGCGTTTACCACAAGGGCACAACCTCCTGCACCGCAGGTACAATTGAGGTTGGCAATTCTTCCGCCTGCAAATGCGGCGAAACTCAGTGCTCAACCTTCAAGCTTAACGATAACGCAATCGGCAAAAGCTGCGGCTGCGCAGAATAAGCATTAAACGCCGAGCATATCAAAAACAACCTGCTCCATGCTGTCCTTTGAGCAGCAACCGTCAAATCTTACAGCTTTGTTGCGGAGATTTGCAAGCTGCTCGGGGCAGCTCTTCTTTGTTACATCCGCAAGCTTTTCAACCATTTCAAATTCGTCGAGGGCTTCGTTTTTGCCGTCAACTGCTTCAAGCACTGCTGCGCTGAATTTGAAGGGGCTTGCGGTTGAAGCGATAACTGCGGGAGTCATATCGCCTGTTGCAGCTTTATAATCATTATAGACCTTAACTGCAACTGCAGTATGTGTATCGCAAAGATAATCCTTTGCTTTGAAAACATCGGCAATTGTTGCCTTTGTTTCGTTATCATCGCAGCAGCCTGCGGCAAAATCAGCCTTGATTGCTTCAAGAGTTGCAGCGTCAACCTCATATTTGCCTGTTTCGGCAAGAGCCTTCATCCAGTTACATACATTTTCGCTGCCGCTCATGGAATAAAGAAGTCTTTCAAGGTTGCTGGAAATAAGAATATCCATAGAAGGAGAAATTGTTGTGAAAAACTCACGGTTCTTATCGTAAACACCCGTTGTGAGGAATTCGGTAAGAACGGAGTTGCTGTTTGAAGCACAGATAAGCTTCTTTACGGGCAGACCCATTTCCTTTGCATAATAAGCTGCAAGGATGTTGCCGAAGTTACCTGTGGGCACGCAAACGTTGATTGCATCGCCTGCTTTGATTTCGCCTGATGCAACGAGGTCGCAATATGCCGAGAAATAATAAACAATCTGGGGAACAAGTCTGCCCCAGTTAATGGAGTTTGCAGATGAAAATGCCATGCCGTTTGCTGCAAGCTTTTCAGCAATAGCCTTATCGGTGAAAATCTTCTTTACGCCGCTCTGTGCATCATCGAAGTTGCCTTCGATTGCGCAAACAGAAACATTTGCGCCCTCCTGAGTGCACATCTGAAGCTTCTGCATGGGGCTTACGCCGTCGCTGGGATAGAAAACAAGAATTCTTGTATTTTCAACATCCTTGAAGCCTTCAAGAGCAGCCTTGCCCGTATCGCCCGAGGTTGCAACAAGAATAACAATTTCTGTGCCCTTTGCAGCCTTTCCGCTTGCAACGGTAAGAAGTCTGGGGAGAATCTGAAGCGCCATATCCTTGAATGCGCAGGTAGGACCTTTGAAGAGTTCAAGAATATATGTGCCGTCCTCAAGCTTTACAAGAGGAGCAACCTTTTCGCTTGAGAAGCCTGTTTCATATGCGCCCTTAACGCATGAATCAAGCTCCGATTCGGTGAAATCGGTTAAGAACAGAGAAAGTATTGACTTTGCTCTGCCGATATAATCAAGAGAAGCAAGCTTTTCAATTTCAGCAATTGAAACGGCAGGCAGAGTTTCAGGCACAAAAAGACCGCCTTCAGACGAAATGCCCTTTGTGATAGCCTGCGAAGCCGAAACCTTGACTTCCGTGTTTCTTGTGCTTACATAATTCATTAAAATCATCCTTCCGAAAAAACTCTGAATATTATATCACACATTTTTAAAATAGTAAATTATTTTTAAAGAAATTATTTGCATTTTCAAAGAAAATTTTGTCTGTCAATGCAGAATCAAAACCTTTGGTGCGAAGGAAGCTTTCAAAATACGGCATTCTGTCAATTCCGCAAAGTTCGGAATTTATTTCACAGCCGTCATAATCTGAGCCGATTGCAAGCGAATTTTCCGCCCCGAGCTCCAGCATTCGGCAGATATGGCGGTATGCCGCTTCAAAGCCGTCATCACCCTCATCACCGAGAAAGCTTTTGCAAAAATTGATTCCGATAAGACCGCCTCTTTGCGAAAGCAATTTTATCTGCTCATCGTCAAGACATCTTCGGCACGCAAATATTTTATCCTCACTCGGCACCCTTGTTTCTTCAAGTACGGTAACGCTGTTTGAATGGCTTGCGATAACCGCTGCTTCGCTCTCAAGCGCATCATAAAAGCCTGCTCTGTTGAGATGTGATACATCCGCCGCTATTCTGCTTGCCGCCATTTCAGACAAAATCTTTTTACCGAGAGGTTTCAGCCCGTTTTCAGCACCCGACTGACAGCCAAAGCCAAGCTCATTTTCTGCATTCCATGTCAAGGTTATCACCTTTACACCGTAGCTTTTTGCAAGCTCAATTCCGCCCTCAAACGCAAAAGGCGAGCCACCCTCACAGGAAATAATAGCCGAGCATTTTCGTTCAGAAACAGCCTTTTCAGAACCCAAAATACCTTGACATAGTTGGATTTTATCATTATTAAGCTTTATCTCTTCAACAAAATTCGCATGTACTTTTTTGAAATAACAGAGGGCATCCGAACCACGAAGCTCATCGGGAATCCAGATTGCAAAAATCTGCGTCCACGTGTCAAGTGATTTACCTTTACACAGGTCAATGTGCAAATCATTTACCGAAAGTGGAATTCCGCGGTTAAAGCATTCCCCTGCTGTATCGCAATGCAAATCAAAAAGCTTCATTTCATCACCTCAAAAGCATTTTTGATATAGTTTATGCTATGAAGCGCAAGGTTATCATCAAGCAAAACCTCGCAAACATCAAACCGTATTTCGCTCTTGATTTTCGCATACGAAACAAAGGATTTTGCCGCCGCTTCAAGCCTGCTCCGCTTATGAAAATCAACCGCTTCCATGGGGTCAACAGGTGTGTTTTTATTCCTTGTTTTAACCTCAACAACGCGAACTGTGCCACCCTTGCTTGCAACAAGGTCAAGCTCACCGAAGCGGCATACATAGTTTGACGTGAGTATTTTATAACCTCTGTCACGCAGATAACGGGCAGCAAAAACCTCGCCCCATACACCCGATTTATTCCTTATCATTATTTTGTACCCAAAAAGCTGCCGAGAAAGCTCATTCTGTGATGCTCGGAAATCCCGTGCTCGGTAAGCATTTCATAATGGAGCTTTGTGCCGTAGCCCTTATGCTTTGAAAACTGATACTGCGGCATTTTTTCATCAAGCTCAAGCATAAATCTGTCCCTGCTCACCTTTGCGAGTATCGATGCTGCCGCAATTGACGGACTGTTTGCATCGCCTTTTATGATTGTTTCGCCCTGAATTTCAAGCGGAGGCATTCTGTTTCCGTCAATAAGAGCATAATCGGCAGGCACATCAAGACCTTCAACCGCTTTTTTCATTGCAAGATATGTAGCCTGAAGAATATTAATTTCGTCAATTACTTTTTCATCAACGCTTGCAATTGAATAGCTGATTGCTTTTTCTTTTATAATATCAAACAGCTTTTCTCTTTTCTTTTCGCTGATTTTTTTGGAATCGTTAAGACCTTCAATTTCACAGTTTTCGGGCAGGATAACCGCTGCAGCATAAACAGGACCTGCAAGAGGACCTCTGCCTGCCTCGTCAACACCGCAAACGGCGGTAAAGCCCTTCGCCCTTGCGTTTATCTCATATGAATAATCCATATCTTCACCTCATTATTCAAAAAGGCTGTACCGTTGATGCGATACAGCCGTAATTTTTATTTATGCGAGAAACTCTTCGTCAATAACATCTGCAAGCAGCTCATCGAGATAGCTCTTGCTGAATGACGGTGTTTTGGAAAGAACGCCGTGCTTTGAAGCAAGCTCCTCGGTATAGCTTTCAAGGGGATACACCCTTACATTTGAATAGCCGTATCCAAAATGAGTAACCGTTCCTTCAAAAATAACATTTTCAACAGTAAGCTCGCCTGTTGTGTTGTTTCTCACAAGCTCAAAATTAAGCATGCCGCCAAGCATTCTCGCACCTCTGTTCTGGGCGGAGATGAAATTGCCGAGCGAATACGCAACAAGAGTTCTGCCGCCGTCGGAATTATCAATAAATTCAACAGGCTGAATAACATGGGGATGCGTTCCGATTATTACATCTGCTCCCCATTCGCCAAGCTTTTTGGCAAGCTCACGCTGAAAATCATTGGGTTCATGAGTATATTCAACACCCCAGTGAGCGTTGACTATAACAAAATCCGCAATCTCATCAGCCGCCATAACACGCTCTTTAAGGCGTACTTCATCAGCGGATGTCATAAGAATAACATCCGTATCAGAGGGCAGGCTGAGACCGTTTGTCTGCTCTGTGAAGCCTACATAAGCAATTTTTATGCCGTTGACCTCATTGACTGGAATGTTCTGATAATCCGCTTCGTTGAGATATGCACCCGTTGTTATTGCTTTTTTACTTTTCCAGAAATTAATCGCGGAAATAAGACCTTTTTCGCCGCAGTCAATTGAATGGTTGGTTGCGATATTGAAAACATCAAAACCGATTTCAAGCATTTCATCTCCAAGCTCTGTCGGAGAATTGAACTGCGGATAGCTTGAAACATTATGCTCGGTTGAAATTATTGTTTCCTGATTGAGGATGGCTATATCCTTTGCGGAAATTTTATCGCTGATATTCTGATAAGCATATGTGAAATCATAACCGCTGCTTGTTCTTGCCGCCGCCTGCTCAAAAATAACATCATGAATCAGGTTATCGCCAACCGCAACGCAGCTGACCCTTGTGAAAAGCTCCGTAGGCTCCGTCGGCTCTTCGGTGCCGCCGTTTTGCTGCGAATTATTGTAATTCGGTGTAAGATTTGAGTCAATGCCCGGATTACTTCTGCTTCTGTCAATAAGCAGCACGGAAATTGCCACAACATCAAGAAAAACTATGATTGCAAGAATAACCGAAAGCGCTTTTTTCATTTTACCGTCTCCGTTCTCTGTGCCCGTATCTCATATCAGTCAAGGGTTATTCTGCCGAGCTTGCCGCTTCTGTATTCATCAAGAAGCATAACCGCCGCACGCTCGGTATCAAATTCGCCTTTTCTGAGAAGCATGCCCCTCTTTTTGGCTATAAGCTCAAGCAGCTCATAAGGTTCAAGCTCTTCAAAATCCTCTATTTTATACCTTTCGGTAAGCCTGTCCGCATAATTCTTCTGAAGAACAGCAAGGAGCCTTACCGCAATTTCCTGAATATCAAGAATCTGATCTTTTACAGAACCGATAAATGCAAGCTTGAAACCCACTTCGGGATCTTCAAACTTTGGCCAGAGCACTCCGGGGGTATCAAGCAGCTCAATTCCCGAGCCGATAAAAAACCAGCGGTTGCTTCTGGTAACGCCGGGCTTGTCCGCAACCTCGGCACGGTTTTTGCCTGCCATGCGGTTAATAAACGAGGATTTGCCCGTGTTGGGAATACCGACCACCATAAGGCGGATATGCTTACCTGCCATCCCCTTATCAATATTCGCCTGAATTTTATCCTTAAGAACCTCTTTGACGGCGGACTGGAATTTATCGAGCCCCTTGCCGCTTCTGCAATCAACAGGCAGGGCGGTTATCCCTTTTGCGGAAAGCTCCCTGATTTTGCGTGCAGTTGCGTTTTCATCAGCAAGGTCACATTTATTAAGGAGAACTATTCTCGGCTTTGAGCCGATTATTTCATCAAGCTCGGGGTTTCTGCTGCTTTCGGGAAGCCTTGCATCAACAAGCTCGCAAACAGCATCAACCGCCGTTAAATTTTCTTTTATAAGTCTTCTGGTTTTCGCCATATGGCCGGGAAACCATTGAACCGTTATATTTTCATTCATTCAGCACACCATTACTTTATAGCTTCAAAAGGTACGGTTCTGAAAACAACCTTACCCATAATATACTCTTCTTTTATCTGACCGATTCTGTTATCACGGCTGTCCGAGGAATTGTTGCGGTTATCGCCCATAACAAAAACATGTCCTTCTTCAACGGTAATCGGCTGGTAATAATCAAGCGTTCTTATCATCGGCTCACAGATATAAGGCTCATCAAGCTTTACGTCGTCAACATAAACCTCATAGAACATACCCTCATGATTGAGCTCGAATCTTACAACCTGACCCTCTGTTGCGATAATTCTTTTAACAAGAACATCTTCTATCGCAGGAGAATTATTCGGCTGAGCCGTTACAACAACATCGCCGTTTTTGGGCTCTGTATAGAAAGACTGGAGAATAACCTGCTCGGTATCTTTAAGAGTCGGGAACATGGAATCGCCGCTCACCTGAATTGTTCTCACAAAAAATGTGAAACAGATTCCGACAGCGATAACTGCCGTTGCAAGGATGGAAACCAAATCAAAAACAGCAGTTGTAATTTTAGATGCGCTGCGAGGTGCTGTGCTGTTATTTATTACAAAATCTTCTGCAGCAGGAGCTTCGTTGGGAGTAGCATTTTCATTGGCAATCTGATTTTCTTTGTTTTCCATTGTTGTTCCTCCGTTCACACTATTCTTCATATATTTTCCAATTCCCCGAGGGGAAAACTCTTACCATTGCCTTGCCGAGAACATAGCGCTCATCTATAAGACCTATGGAGCTTGAGCGGCTGTCAACAGAATCGTTACGGTTATCTCCCATAACAAAAAGTCTGCCTTCATCAACCGTCAGCGGAAACTGAACATCATAATGCAGTTCAGTCGGCTCAAGAATATAAGGCTCATCAATCACAACACCGTTAACTGTTACCTCATGGGTATAAAAATCAATATCGATTGTGTCACCGCCCACGGCAATAACCCTTTTAATGATGGGAACATTGCGCTCCCACGGCTGGGTTACAACAACTATATCGCCTCTTCTGAACTCGGTTACCGCTCCGTTGACCGCCAGCCAGTCACCCGTATTCAGAGTCGGATTCATAGAATCGCCCTCAACCCCGACAACCCTGAAAACAAGCGCAAACAAGAGAAAAACAACTATTACCGCACCTTTGAACGAATCCAGCACTTCATAAAGCCCGTTGATAATTGCACCTGCAGGAGCAATCTCATCTTCGGGAGGGTTGAATTCCACCCAGAATTCTTCTATTCTTCTCAATCTGCCGCCTCCTTTCGCAAGGAACGGGAACCGGTTAAGGGCAGACGGCTTTAAAAGCCCACCGATTTCGCCTTGTTATTTTTCCGAAAAACAAATATAAAAAATAACAATAAAGGTGTAACAACCGCAAAATTGTTACACCCTCATGCTCATTATCTGATCTGTTCCTTAACCTTTGCAGCCTTACCAACTCTGTCTCTGAGGTAATAAAGCTTGCTTCTGCGAACGCGGCCGTGTCTTACAAGTTCAACCTTAGCAACGTTGGGGGAATGGAGAGGGAATACTCTCTCAACACCAACACCGTAGCTCAGACGGCGAACTGTGAAGGTTTCGGAAACGCCTGAGCCCCTGCGAGCGATAACAGTGCCTTCAAAAACCTGAATTCTTTCTTTGTCGCCTTCACGGATTTTAACGTGAACCTTAACTGTGTCACCGATTTCGATAACGGGAACTTCGGATTTCAGAGAATCCTGTGCGATCAACTTGAGTGCATCCATTGTTAATTTCCTCCGATTTTTTCCAGACGTTCGTAACCGTTTACACGGCAAGAGGACCATCCGCTTTAATGTTATTAAGCATTAAACCCCGTCTTTGAGAGCCGAAGCCGCTAATGACGGCACAAATGCGAATAATATAATAACACAGCTTTCGCAATAATGCAAGTGTTTTTTTGTTTTTTGTAATATTTTATGTTTTATTCAAAAACAGTCAAATCTTCACGCAGCAGTTTGGTTCTAATGACGGAAGTGCGCTCGGGTTCTGCAGCAAATTCGGCATAAAGAGCGCTCATAAGCAGCTCTGCGTTGAGGTTAACGCTGTTGCCTGCTGCAAGAACTGTTTTTATTTTAACCGCACAGCCTTCGCTTACACATTCAAAAGAACGGATGAGCTCGCAGAGGTTAACGGTTTTGATTCCTCTCTTGCTGCGCTTTTCGGCATTCAGAATGCCACCATCAATAACCGAAGCAGCTCCTGCGGCAAAGCCTTCAGCCTCGCCCTCGCTTGAGAAAAGTACTTCTATATTGTATTCGCCTGCAGCAATTTCATTCGGCTTATTAACAGGCTCGCATACATCGGCAATTTCAATGCCCTCAGGCATAACGGAATTGAGCCTGCTTCTGATTTCGTCAAAAGGCATATCCTCTTCAATTCTGATATCAAGAGGCTCTCGCAAGCCTGCCTGACCGAGAGGCAGGGGCATAAGAAATGTCATATAGGGATGAGGGTTGAAACCCTCTGTATACCAGAGCGGAATTTCAGCCCTTCTGACGGCACGGGTCATGCAGCGATTCATATCGAGATGCGAGATATAGATTGCAAGACCGCTCTTTTTAAACCATATTCTGACGGATTTCATCGCACACACCTCCGTTAAGTTTCGCCGCTCCGCAGCCTGCACATTTTTCACGGCAGCAAGCAGTTGTTTCGCCCTTATGAGCCTTTTGGTTTTCTTTGATGAGGAAATTCTTTGTTACGCCGTAATCCATGTGGTCCCACGGCAGAATTTCACCATATTCTCTTCTTCGGGCTGTATAAAAAAACGGGTCAATGCCGCAATCTTCAAAGCTCTGCATCCATTTTTCTCTGTCAAGATGCTCTTCCCAGCCGTCAAAGCGGCAGCCCTTGCGCCATGCGGTTTCAATTACATCGGCAAGACGACGGTCACCCCTTGAGAAAACGCCCTCAAGAAAGCTTGTCCACGGCACATGCCTTGAAACGCTGACTTTTCTTGTTTTTACGCAGGAAATAAGATAATTCTGCTTGTCAATAAGCACCTCGGGCTTATCCTGCGGCTCCCACTGGAAAGGCGTAAAGGGCTTGGGTACAAGCGAAGCTACGCTGATATTGACCGCAACGCTCTTTCCTTTGGGTTTGTTTTCATTTTTATAATATTCATCAACAACCGCCTGAGCAAGGTCGGCAATGCCCTGAATATCCGCCTCGGTTTCGGTGGGCAGACCAATCATAAAATAAAGCTTAACGGCTGTCCATCCGCCCGAAAATGCCTGCCTTGCGGTTGAAAGCACCTCGTTTTCGGTAATGTTTTTATTTATAACGTCACGCAAACGCTGTGTGCCCGCTTCGGGAGCAAAGGTAAGTCCGCTTCTGCGCACGGCGTTGAGTTGCTCCATAAGCTCTTTGGGGAAATTATCGGCACGAAGCGAAGGCAGAGCAATATTGATTTTTTCTTCAACGGTCCACGGAAGCATATTTCTGATAAGCTTTTCAAGACCTTTATAGTCGCTTGTGCTCAGGGAGCAGAGCGAAATCTCATCATAGCCCGTGTTTTCGCAGATTGCACGGCACTGCTGCTCAACAACCTCGGGAGATTTTTCTCTTATCGGGCGGTTGAGGAAGCCTGCCTGACAAAAACGGCAGCCTCTTATGCAGCCTCTGAAAATTTCAACCGTTGTTCTGTCATGCACAACCTCAAGAAACGGCACAACAAAGCTTTCGGGAGAAAACATCGAATCGAGGTCGGCAACATTGCGCTTTTCAACCTTTTCGGGTGCACCGCAGGTCGGTTTTACAGATTTAACGGTGCAATCCTCATTATATTCAACCTCATAAAGAGAGGGCACATAAACGCCTTTAATCTGCGCAGCGGCAACAAGGAATTCTTTCTTCGAAGCGCCCTTTGCTTTATATTCCTTGAGCAAATCTATAAGCTCGTTTGTGACCTCTTCGCCGTCACCGGGAAGAGTAATATCAAAAAATTCAGCCATAGGCTCGGAATTGCACACACATGTGCCGCCTGCAACAACAATCGGGGTAAGCGATTCTCTGTCACGGCTTCTTACGGGGATACCTGCAAGGTCAAGCATATTGAGAACATTAGTATAACTGAGCTCATACTGCATTGTAAAGCCGAGAATGTCAAACTCCGTAAGCGCATCGCCGCTTTCAAGAGCATAGAGAGGAATTTTGTTTTCTCTCATCACCTGCTCCATATCAACCCACGGCGCAAAAACTCTTTCGCACCATGCGTCATCCCTTGCATTGACAAGGGAATAAAGAATCTTCATGCCGAGATGCGACATGCCGATTTCATATGTATCGGGGAAGCAGAATGCGTAACGGATATCAACCTTTGATTTATCTTTGATTACGCTGTTAAGCTCGCCGCCCGTATATCTGCCGGGTTTTTGCACCTTGAGCAGGAATTTTTCAATTTCTCTGGGATACATAGACTATCTCCTGTTTTGAACAAATATTGTTTTTATGAACATATCCGAAATATTATAACACAACCGATTCAAAAAATCTACAGTTTTACCGTGCCTTTTTCCCTTTTATCGAAAAAGCTGACCGCTGCAAGATAAACCGCAGCAGCCCCGAGGGTTATGTTGCCGAATTCAAGCGCCGCCGCAAAGCCGAACAATGACATAGGCACAAGAAATGCCCATAAAACGGAAAAGCAGATTTTATCCGCCTTTTCCTCGGGCATAAACCTGCAAAGGCAGGCAAACAGTATGTTGCCGCCGTCAAGGGGACGGCAGGGCAGAAGATTGAACAGACCTATAATAAGGCTTACAGCGCCTGCTTTTTCAACAGATTCGTTATCGGGGAATGCCGTGAACAAAACCGCCGCCAAAATAAGATTTGCGGCAGGACCTGCAGCATAAACAAAAATATCGGAGCGTCCTGAACTAACGGGCTTACGTTCAAGCTTTATTCCGTAAAAAGAAAGCTCAAGCAGTGCAGGCTTTTCTCCGCCTGCAAGCATGCTTATGATGTGCGCCGCTTCATGGATAAAGCAGCAAAAAAGCGCAGTTGCACAAACTCCGCTTTCATCAAGAATCAGCATGCAGGTGACCGAAGCAGCAAAAGAGATGTTGATTTTCACATCTGTTTCGCCGCGTTTAATTTTCATCGGGATACAAAAGCGGTTCAGGGTCAACCCTTATGCCGTCAATACGTACTTCAAAATGGAGATGCGGACCCGTTGACCATCCCGTTGAACCCACAAGACCGAGGGTTTCTCCGCTGCGAAGCACGGCCCCTTCTTCGGCATATATTTCCGAAAGATGGCAGTAATAGGTTTCAAACCCCTCTGAATGCCTGAGAAGAGCATATTTGCCCCATACATCGCTTTCACCCGACTTTACAACCGTACCGCCGAAAGCTGCCGCAACGGGTGTACCCTCGGGTGCAGCAAGGTCGATGCCCGTATGAAATCCGTAGTTGCCCGAAACGGGATTGACTCTGTAACCGAAAGGTGAAGTCAGCCTTGCATTCCGAACGGGAATTGTTACCGGTGCGCTGACGGTATACGGCGCAAAGCTCGTGCCTGATGCCGCCTGCTCCGAGCCGATATCCTCGCCGCCCGTGCCGATAATTTCGCCCGATGCAACGGTTTCTTCTGCAGCTTCATTTTCGGGCATATGTGAATCAACTGTTATTTTTGCGGTCACTTCTCCGACTCCCTGCTCCGAAAATTCAACGGGCGCAAAAGCTTCCTGCGCAGTATTTTTGATGCTGCCGAAAATTTGCGCAATGCTCATATCGTTTGCCATTATTCTGTTATAATCATTCTTCATTTTTTCGGATGCCGACGGGCTGAGTTTCGAAACGATAAGCACCCCTCCCGCAACAACAAGCGTTAAAACACATTGCAGAAGAATAAGGCGGATAAGATAATCCGTTTTTGTTTTCAGCTTGCGGCTTTTGCTCTGTTTTTCTTCAGAAAAGCCGAACCTGCTCCTGTATTCCTCACGTTCCGTTCTTTCAGGAAATTTAAAAGCGTTATCCATATTTTCCTCCGTTAAACTTTATGGTTGATTATATGAGTAATGCACGGTGAAATATGCCGAAAAGCTTTGTAATGCAGGAAAACATTAACCCAAAGCCGACTGAAAAAGTTCACAAATTGTTAACAAAATATTATTCACATTCTTCGCATTTATTTTGTTTCCTTATATGGATGTTTAAAGGAAGAAACGGATGCTTAAAGAAAGGGGGATAAAGTATGCCAAAGACCTGTTCCGAAGAAGAAATCAAAGAGCTTGTGGATAATTACAGCTCCATGATTTTCAGAATTTCTTACTGCATACTTTGCAGCCCCGAAGATGCAGAGGATGCCGTTCAGGAAACGTTTCTCAGGTATCTCACAAAGGCGCCCGAATTCAACAGCGAGGAACACAGAAAAGCCTGGCTGATAAAGGTTTCCGCAAACATCAGCAAAAATATGCTTATGTTCAGAAAAAGAAGAGAAACGGTAAGCATCGACGATATTGAAAACATAGGCATTGACAGGCAGGACCACGAAACCTTTGAGCTAATAATGAACCTGCCTGCAAAATATAAAATTGTGATGATTCTCTACTATGTTGAAGGTTACAAAAGCAAAGAAATTGCAGAAATCATCCATATCAGCGAGGACACGGTCAGAAAACGTCTGCAAAAAGGACGTGAACTGCTGAAAAAAGAGTTTGAAAAAGAGGAGTTGCTCTAATGGATTTTGAAATCAGAGAATACATCAGATTAATCAAAAAAATTTCGCTTTCAGAGGCAGGCAAAAACCGCATAGCGGACTGCCTGATTAATAAAGCCGCAGCAAAGAAAGAGTTTTCAGGAAAGTATGTTGCAACTGCTTCGGCGGTTGCTGTGCTTGCTTTCAGCACTTATCTTATTGCCCGCGGCAAAAAACAAGATATTAATGTAATGTGAGGTAAAAATGAGTATTTTAGCAGAAAATCCGTTTTTTAAGTTTGAAAACAGCAAACTTCCCCTCGGCTTTGAAGTTCCCGATGTTTCGATGTTCGGCATGCTCGGTATTTCAGCCGAAACCCGCAAAGACGAACTTGCTTATGAATACTTCGGAACGAAATGTTCTTACAGAAATCTTGTTAAGAAAATCGAAAAGATTTCAGGCGCTTATCACGCAATGGGTGTACGCAAGGGCGACATCGTAACCATCATCATGCCCAACACTCCCGAAGCTGTTATCAGCATTTATGCTCTTAACAGAATCGGTGCGGTTGCAAACATCCTGCATCCCCTTTCAGCTCAGGAAGAAATAAAGAGCCATATCAACAGAGTTGACAGCAAGGTGCTGCTTTGCGTTGATATCTGCTGCGAAAAAATTGCCAACATCATTGACGGCACTTCTCTCGAGCAGGTTATTGTTGCTTCCGCAGGCAACTCAATGCCGGCAGTTATGAAAGCTCTTTATGCGCTCAAATGCATGAAGAATTTCAAATACGATAAGAGCGACAAGAGATATCTTTCATGGAATGAATTTTCCGCAAAATCGTCTGACGTTCCCGAATACCGTCCCACAGGAGAAGAAAACAACGAGGTTGCAATCATTCTTCACAGCGGCGGAACAACAGGCACACCGAAAGATATCATGCTCTCAAACCGCAATTTCAACGCATTCGGAATTCAGGCTGTTCTCACTCTCAGAGATGTTAAAACAGGCGACAAGATTCTTGCAATCCTCCCGATTTTCCACGGCTTCGGTCTTGGCGTTTGCGTTCATGTTTCATTCTGCTTCGGCGCTTGCTCGGTTCTGATTCCGCAGTTCAACGCCAAGAAATTTGCAGGAATTTTAAAGAAGCACAGACCCACAATGATTTTCGGCGTCCCCACCCTTTATGATGCGCTTCTCAAAGCAAAAGGTACAGATAAAATCGATTTTTCTTTCCTTAAATATGCAGTCAGCGGCGGCGACACTCTTCCCGAAAAACTCGAAAAGAACGTTAACGAGTTCCTTGCAGCACATAATTCCACAATCAAAATCTGCGAGGGCTACGGCATGACGGAAGGTCTTGCAGCGCTCTGCCTTTCGGTTGGCGAAAACTATAAATCAAGAACAATCGGCAAGCCGCTTATCGGCACCGAAATGTGCATTGTTGAGCCCGGCACCGACAAAGTTCTTCCTGCAGGCGAGGATGGCGAGCTTTGCGTAAGCGGTCCCACAATCATGATTGGTTACAGAAACAATCCTCAGGAAACCGCAAACGCTCTGCGCACCCATGCTGACGGCAAAACATGGCTCCACACAGGCGATATGGCTGCGATTGACGAAGACGGATTTGTTCATTATAGGCTCAGAATCAAGCGCATGATGATAACATCGGGCTTCAATGTTTATCCCTCACAGATTGAGAGCGTTATTGAGGAACTCGACTTTGTTGAAAAATGCGTTGTTGTTTCAATTCCTCACGCATATAAGAAAGAGGTTGCAAAGGCATATATCATCCTGAAAAACGGAAAAGAAAAGAATGAACAAACAGAAGCTGAAATCCGTGAATACTGCAAGAAGAAGCTTATGCATTACAGCGTTCCTTATAAATATGAGTTCGTTGATCTTCTTCCCAAAACAGCTTACAATAAGATTGACTTCATGAAGCTTCAGAAAGAAAGCGAAAAGGAGGCAGTCTGATAATGGCGAAAAAACCGAGAACCTGGGGTTATAAGCTTCTTGCACCTGCGCTCAGCTTTGCTTTCAAGGCATATTACAGCCCCAAGGTGTTCGGCAAAGGCAACATTCCCGAGAAAGGTGCGGTTGTTGTTTCAAGCAACCATAAGCACGTTCTTGACCAGTGCCTTGCCGCTATCACAACTCACAGAGCAATAAACTACATGGCAAAAGCCGAGTATTTCAAAGGCAAATTCGCTTGGTTTTTCAAGCTTGCAGGTTGTATCTGCGTTAACAGGAACGGTCATGACGAAGAAGCCAAAGCCTCCGCAAATGCCGTGCTTTCAAACGGCGGTGCGCTCGGAATTTTTCCCGAGGGAACAAGAAACAAAACCGATAATCTCCTCGGCGAATTCAAATACGGCGCAGCTTCTCTTGCCTGCAAAAACGGAGCAATGATGGTTCCCGTTGCGGTTACGGGCGAATATAAATTCAGAAGCAAAACCCTTTGCTCCAGAATCGGCAAGCCTTTCTCAACAAAAGGCATGACGGTTGAGCAGGTCAACAACCGCCTGCACAACGAAATCGTAAAGCTCATTAAAGAAAATCTTGCTGAGGGCTACGGCACTCCCGAAGAATTCGAAAGAGCTTCACGGTACAATATTGCTTAACATAAAAACGGTGCATTCCGAATCAGGAATACACCGTTTTTTGTTATTTCAGCGAAAGACTGTTGTTGAGAAGAATCGAGCTGTAGATAAACAGAACATCCGCATTTTCATATTTCACCATATTTTTCAGTATTGAGGGATGAACATAGCGGATATCTATAACGGTTATCTTTGAATAGCTCTGTGCCATTAGCGGAACAAGGCTGCTGCCGAATGAATCCCTGAAAACAACAAGCTCTCTGCCGCTTTCGTTAAGCGGATTTTCAACCGTCAGAAAAGCCTGATTGCCCGAGAGAAACATTTCATACGGGTCCTTGCCTTTTGCGTTTTCCATGTTATAAACAGGCAGCTTTGTGGGCACCTTTGTTTCATAGGTTTTGACTATGCAGTTTTCCGTTGCCTTGTTCGTAAGATACTTTATCGTGTCGGGCTTTGCAGGCAGGGCAGCCTGACCGTAATAAGTGCCGTAGAAAGGATTTTCAAGCGTTACCTCGGTGAAATCATTTTTAAAAGGCACACCCATTCCGTTTGCGATATGAGCGGCAACATCAGTTATTTTCTCCTGCCTCCAATGGCTGTCGGTGAAATAATAATCATCTTCCGAAAGCAGGGGCATAATATCGATATATTCCGCATAGCCCATCTTCTCACGCATCGACGAAACAAGCTTGTTATAATCAATGCTCAGATAACCGCCGCTTTCCGCAAGGAACATATTTTTATCGGGCACTACCGAAAGATAAACCTTTGCGTTACTGCCTCTGATTCCGTTATCGTAAATAAACGAAAATCTGTCTGCAGCATGATTCAGCATATGCTCATTCAGCGGATATTCAAGCTTTGAAATGTGACCGTTTTCTAAAATAACATCATTGTTATCCATGTTATTGAAAAGATAATGCGAGCAAACCGCTTTTATGCTTCGGAAAGTATCCCTTAAAGGAAACTGGTCAAGCGTAAAGGTTTCGAATTCTTTCATGAATTCACCCGAAATAACCGTTTCAAGCGTCAGTTCAGGAAAAGCTGCAAGCGTTCTGCGCTCGCTGTCCGAAAATTCATCGGGCTTTTTCGCAATATTCCAGCCGAAAAATCCCACAAAGAGTGCCGCCATCAGAACGGTTAAAACGATATTCTTTACTTTTTTATTCATCACGGCACCCCCCTTAAAATCTGAAATAAAGGAACGGATTGAACGAACCGTCAACCAGATAAGCTGTCATAACAAGCATAAGACCGACAAGCACAACGGGTTCGGCAATATTGAATATTTTTTCGTATTTTTCGGAAAGCTTTGAAATAATCTTTTTTGGCAGGGGCGTTGAGCCGATGACCGCAACGGCAATAACAACCGCATAGCTGCGGAGATAATAGAGCCATTCTGCCGAGAAAAGGGGAACTTTTCCGAAGCCGAACATCGCTGCGATATACTGCACAGCCTCTCCCATATCAGCTGCATTGAAAATAACAAAGCTGATTATAACAAGTATCAGAACATAAATACGGCTGAGCACTTTTGACTTATCAAGGCTCTTTTTAAGCCAGAGCTTTTCCAGAACAAGGAGCACAGCAAAATAAAGACCCCATACTATGAAATTCCATGCAGCTCCGTGCCAGAAGCCCGTAAGCAGCCACACAACAAAAATGTTGCGGAACCATTTGATTTTTGAAACTCTGTTTCCGCCCAGAGGAATATAAACATAATCTCTGAACCATGTGCCGAGCGACATATGCCATCTGCGCCAGAATTCGGTTACGCTGCTTGAAATATAGGGATAATCAAAGTTTTCGAGGAAATCAAAACCGAAAACCTTGCCCATACCGATTGCCATATCGCTGTAGCCCGAGAAATCGAAATAAATATGAAGAGTAAATGCAATTGCGTAGAGCCAGTAAAAAAGAACGGATTTATCGTCGGATGCTCTGAAAACATCGCAGAGCTCGCCAAGATAATTGGCAATAAGAATCTTTTTACCGAGACCCAGCACAAAACGTCTTATACCCTGCGCAGCCGCATCAAAATTATGCGAGCGGCTCACAAGCTGCTTTTCGATATCGGAATAACGGACTATCGGACCTGCAATAAGCTGCGGAAACATCGAAACATACGCCGCAAGCGAAATCGGGTTTTTCTGCGCCGCAACATCGCCTCTGTAAACATCAACGGTATAGCTCAGTATCTGGAAAGTATAGAAGCTGATTCCGATGGGCAGAGCAATACCCGTCAAGGGCACGGCAAGACCGGAAACCGAATTGAACGAAGAAATGAAGAAATCGGTATATTTAAAAAAGCCAAGCATACCGACACTTGTTCCCACAGAGAGAACAAGAAACAGCTTGCTGAGCGCTTTTCCTCTGAATTTTTCAATCAGCAAGCCGAAAACATAGCCAAGAATAATCGTCGAAATCATTATGAGGGCGAATTTCGGTCTGTCCCACGCGTAAAAAACAAGGCTTGTTATAAGCAGAACAGTGTTTTTAAGAGGCTTGGGCGATATGAAATAGAGAATCAGCACACAAGGCAGGAAATAAAAAAGAAAAGGTATGCTTGAAAAAAGCATTTTGCTCAACCTTTCTGAGATTTTATAAATTGACGGGCGCAGAAACTGCACCCGTCAAAGGAATTATTTTGCTTTAAATTATGCTATGCTTGTGGGGCACATAAGGAAGAATACTGTGTTGCCGACATTTTCGCAAATCAGTTCTTCTGCTTCTGCGCAAACCATCCATCTGAGGTTAGCGTTTGCTTTGAGCTCATCCTTGAAAGCTTCAACATCAGCGCCGTCAGCAAGCTCAAAAATGTAACCTGCAAAAGCAATTGAGCTCATGCCGGGGCCAAAGAAATAACCGTTTTCAAAGCCCTTTACCTCATAGTTATCAAAGCCGTTGAGGAAGCCTTCTTCAACGGAAGCAACCATGGGCATGAACTGGATTGATTCGTGAGCCATGATTGCGTTTGCAAGCTCTTCGCCTGTTGCTTCGGGGTTGCCTGCAAGCTCATCATAGAAAACGTTGAGAAGAGTCTGACCTGCGCTTGTGCCGTCGCTTACTGCGCCTTCACCGTCAACTGCGGGAGTATCAACTGCGGGCATTTCGGGACCTTCGCCGGGAGCAGCAGGCTGATTCATATCAGGGTCTGCGGGAGCTTCTGTTGACTGTGCGGTTGTTTCGGGTGCATTTGTTGTTGCTTCATCATTGCCGCCGCAAGCTGCAAATGAAAGAAGCATTGCTACTGAAAGAATAATTGCAAATAATTTTTTCATGGTTTTTTCTCCTTTATCTTTTGCGGTTTTACCGCATAATTTACATTTTATTTTTATTTTCTTGTGATAACCCATCCGTCGTTGTACTCAAGAACAAGCACGCAGGTTTTTCTGCCGTAATCGATTGTCATTTCGCTTTTTTGAATTCCGCATGTCCTCCAGATGATTTTAACATCATCTTCTGCGGTGTGTTCGGTCAGATTAGTGCCCACACCGTCGATATCAAAGCTGCCGCTGTCAACGGTAATCAGAGCATCGCTGCCGAGCTTGAGAGTAAGCTCAACCTCCGCCTGAACAAATGACCTTGCAAGAACAACGGGCGACTTGCCGAAGCCATCGACTTCAATGCTCGAGTTTTCGCTGATAACCGAGCCGTCAACGCTCACCTCAAACCTGTTACCCGTAAAAACGGTAAACACTGCAACCGCAACAAGCGCAAGGCACGCCGCAGCAGCAAGAACACGCGAAAACTGTGTTTTCAAAAGCGAATCGCTTTTTTTCTCATTATCGGCAGAAGACAGAATACGTTCGCGAAGCTCTTGCGGCGCTTTAACCGCAGAATAGGCTTCTTTTTGTTTGCTGTCAAACATTATTCTTCCTCCGTTTCGATATATTTCTTCATCGCTTCCCTGCCCCTTGAAAGCCGCATTTTCACTCCCGAAGTGCTGATACGCAGCATGGAAGCAATTTCATCAACAGAAAAGCCTTCGAGATAATGGAGCGTAACGGCAACTCTGTATTTTTCAGGGATAGCGGCAAGGGCGCTGTTGATTTGGCGCAGCGTTTCTGAATCGGAATCATCCGATGCAACCGCGTGAATATCATCAAGCGAATCATGCAGACGGATTTTTTTATGGCGCTGAATATCATGGCAACGGTTTACTGTTGACCTGATAAACCATGCACGCTCATGCTCGGAATCATTGAAATCCTTACGGATATCGTAATATTTAAGATATACATCGTGAACTGCATCCATTGCATCCTCACGGCATCCGAGCTGCGCCAGAGCAAGCCTGAAAAGCATATCGGAATATTTATTATAAACAGCCGAAAGCATTTCGTTTCGGGCTTTTGATTCGCTCAAATCGCACCCTCCTGTCATTAAAACGATTCAGAAAACCGAAAGGTCACAAAAAATAAAAATTTTTTCAAAAAATAATATACCATACACAGCAAAGAAGCGCAACCATAAATAAAAGGATTCTTTAATAAGCGTTCAAAAGCAATTTTCAAGTGTGCTTTTATTTTAAAAAGCAACCTTTTCTCCCTTGACACGGTTATATTTATATGGTATCATCTATTTGTTCAATAAATAAATTTGTTTATTTATGCAATAAATAGGGCATGTGCCGATAATTTTTCTTCCTCAAATCTCGCAGAAAGGAGGTAACCTGATGTATTCTCCGACGCCGTTCGGCGTTATGCTGAAAGAATGCCGTGAAAGCGCCAGGCTTTCGCAGTTTGATTTGGCGGTTGCTCTGGGCAAAACCGCCCAGTATATCAGCAATATCGAAAAAGGGAAAAACAATTCCCCTCCCGATGACGATGCAATTCTAAAGCTCATAACTCTTCTCGGGCTTGACGGTGCCGAAGCCGACCGATTCAGGTTCCTCGCTTATGCGGACCGAGGCATGCTCCCTCCCGAAATGTTCAGATATCTTTCCGACTGCCCTGCCCTGATAGGCATGATCCGCTACGCAGTCAGCAACAGTATTCCGATTGATTATTGGGATTCCGTTTTACACGGAATCATCAACAGCAGAAAGGTGGATTCTCATGGCTAAAACTCCCGATTACATCAAATACGCAGCATCGGTTGTTCCTTCCGAGCGTCAGATTAAATGGCAGGAAACCGAATTCTATGCCTTTATACATTACGGTATCAACACTTATACCAACTCCGAGTGGGGTAACGGAAACGAGGACCCTGAGCTTTTTCACCCCGAGAATCTTGATTGCCGTCAATGGGCAAAGCTCTGCAAGCTTGCAGGCATGAAGGGTCTTATTCTTACCGCCAAACACCATGACGGCTTCTGCCTCTGGCCCACGGCTTACACGGATTTCAGCGTGCGCTCTTCAAAATGGAAGAACGGCAAGGGCGACGTTGTTGCCGAATGCGCCGAAGCCTGCCGTGAATTCGGGCTCAAATTCGGAGTTTATCTTTCCCCGTGGGACAGGCACGAAGAAACCTACGGCTCAGGCGAAGCATACAACAAGTTTTTCAAGAATCAGCTTCGTGAGCTTCTGACAGCATACGGCGAGCTTTTCTGCGTATGGTTTGACGGCGCATGCGGCGAAGGCCCCAACGGCAAGAAGCAGGAATATGATTGGGAAAGCTATTATAAGCTCATCCGTGAGCTTCAGCCCAACGCAACAATCAACATCAGCGGTCCTGACGTGCGTTGGTGCGGCAACGAAGCAGGCATCTGCCGCCGAAGCGAATGGAGTGTTGTCCCCTATTATCACTCCAACGCTGAAAGAATTGCCGCTGCAAGCCAGCAGAATGTTTCTAAACCGCCTAAAAAAATAAATCCCACCGCCCTTGACCTGGGCAGCAGGAAAATGATTAAAAAATGCAACAAGCTTATATGGTACCCTGCAGAGGTTGACACCTCAATAAGAAAAGGCTGGTTTTATCACCCCGAAGAGGATTATTCGGTCAAGCCTCTTTCAAAGCTTATGGAAATATACTATAACTCCGTTGGCGCAAACGCCTGCTTCCTTCTCAACATTCCTCCGATGCCCGAAGGAAAAATCTGCGAAAAGGATGTTGAAGCTCTTCTTTCTATGGGTGCGCAGCTTGAAATTGATTTCAACGAAAATCTTGCAGAGGGCTCCGTTATTACGGATAACAGACACCTCGACGAAGCGCACTGCGGTCAGATGGCTCTTTCTTATGACCCCGAGGAATACTGGCATTCGGGCGATGACCCCGACGGCTCCGAGCTGATTCTCGACCTTGGCGATGAATATGATATCGATAAAATCGTTCTCGGCGAGCACATAAGAACAGGTCAGCAAATTGAAAAATTCTCTCTTTACGCACAGGTAAACGGTAAATGGAAACGCCTTGCAAAAGAAACCGTTATCGGTTACAAGCGCATATGCCGTTTCAAGGAAATAAGAGTCAGATATTTCAAGCTTGTTATCGAAAAATCCCGTTGCTTTGCAACAATTTCAAAATTCGAGGCATATTAATCCCAGGTCTTCCAGATTTCGGGGCAGTAACCAACGGTTGCCTGCTTGCCGTTACGGACAATGGGTGTTTTAAAAAGCTCGCCGTGTTCAAGCAGCTTTTCTTCAACAGCTTCCTTGCTTGCAAGATATTTTATAAAATGCTTTTCATATGCTTTTGATTTTTCATCAATCAGTGCTTCCATTGAGCCGACGGCTGCTTTAACGCTGTTGTACTCACCCTTGCTGAAATTCTTCTGCGCAAGGTCAATAAACTGAAATTTTATTCCTCTTTCTTTGAAATAGCGCTGAGCCTTTTTGGTATCAAAGCACTTGTTTGTTCCGAAAATCTGTATATTCATATAAATAAACCTCCCAAACGGTGTAACAATATGGTAATCAAAATCCCTTTACAAGTCAATACCGTTATTAAAATTCTCCATGCAAAAGGTTACAGCGCATACGTTGTTGGCGGAGCATGCAGAGATGTTATCATGGGCAAGCCTGCGCACGATTGGGATATTGCCACGAGCGCTCTGCCACAGGAAACAGCTGAGATTTTCAAGGATTTCAGGATTATTGAAACAGGAATCAAGCACGGCACGGTTACAGTTATCGTTGACGGCATGCCGATTGAAATAACAACCTACCGCATAGAAAGCGGCTATTCCGATAACCGTCACCCTGACAGCGTTGATTTTACCGACAGAATTGAGGATGACCTCTCAAGGCGTGATTTTACCGTGAATGCAATTGCGTATTCTCCGATTTCGGGAACGGTTGACCCCTACGGCGGAACAGAAGATATAGAGAAAAAAATCATCCGCTGCGTCGGCAACCCCGACACCCGATTCGGCGAAGATGCTTTGAGGATTCTGCGTGCGCTTCGGTTTTCATCGG
The DNA here is from genome assembly GCA_045589555.1 of Acutalibacteraceae bacterium. Taxonomy (GTDB): domain Bacteria; phylum Bacillota; class Clostridia; order Oscillospirales; family Acutalibacteraceae; genus CAG-177. Next base: position 13,575 of record JAZNPG010000009.1, on the reverse strand, counting down.
TGCTCGGTTTTGAAATCGATTCCGAAACCGAAAAGAGCATCCGAAAGAATTTCAATCTGCTTGCAAACATATCTGCCGAAAGGATTTTTGCTGAAATCGCAAAAATGCTTTGCGGCAAGGATATAAAAAGAATCCTTTCGGAATTCAGCGACGTAATCTTTTTTATCATGCCCGAGCTTAAGCCGATGAAAGGCTGCACACAGAATCACGAGCGCCATATTTACGATGTATGGGGGCATACGGTTGCGGCAGTTGATGCTGTCAGACCCGAAGAGCATCTGCGCTTCGCCATGCTTTTGCATGACAGCGGAAAGCCTCATGTTAAATCAACCGACGAAAACGGAACGGACCATTTTTATTCCCACGCCAAAAAAAGCCGCAAAATTGCAGAGCAGATTCTGCTGAGGTTCAAAACATCAAACAAATTCAGAAATCTCGTCTGCAACTTAACGGAATACCATGATTTTCTGCCTGATAAAATAAGCAGAAAAACCTATAAAAAATATGTTGCAGCCTTAGGCATTGAAACGGTGCGAAACCTTTTTGAGGTGAGAGAAGCCGATATAAGAGCGCAGAATCCCGTTTTTCTTGCAGAGGGGCTTGAAAGCAACAAAATCGGTCTTGCTGTTCTTGATGAAATCGAAAAAGAAAGCACCTGCTTCAGAATAGCAGACCTTGATATAAACGGAAATGAGCTTGCCGAAAAAGGCATTCCCATGTCTCCCGAAATGGGAAAAATTCTTTCCGCCCTGCTCGATGAGGTTATGGGCGACAAGCTCGAAAACAAAAAAGATTCTCTTTTAAAAAGAGCAAAAGAAATATATAAAACAAGGAACAGCAATTGAAAGGAGAAGCTATGGAAATTGTAAAAATAGAAAACGCGCAGGAATTTGATGCTTTTGTGCGCTCACATCCCAAGGGACATATGATGCAGACGTCTGCATGGGGAAAGGTGAAAAAAGAATGGGAATGGGTCGGCTTCATCAAAAGAAATAACGACGGAGAAATCAAGGGTGTCTGTGCTGTTCTGCTTCGCAGCATCCCGATGATGCCTTTTAAAATGATGTACGCTCCCCGAGGTCCCGTTTGCGATCTCGCCGACAAAGAAACAGTTAAAGACCTTCTGCTTGCCGCAAAGGAATACGGTGTTAAAAGCAAGGCTGTTACTCTCAAGATAGATACAGATACCCTTGCATCAAACGAAGAGTATATCAATCTTCTCAAAGGAATCGGCTTCACTTTTAAGGACCACAACGCAAACTTCGACACCGTTCAAGCAAGATACATTCTTCGCCTTAATGTTGAGGGCAAAACAGAGGATGAGGTTATGGCATCGTTCCACCCCAAAACACGCTATAACACCCGTCTTGCCGCAAGGAAGGGCGTAACGGTTGAAATCAAGGGCGCAGAAGCCTGCGAGGAATTCCATGACCTCATGCTTGTTACGGGAGAAAGAGATAATTTTGCAACCCGTGACACCTCATATTTCGAACGTATTATGGATGCTTTCGGCGACGATGCAAGAATCTACCTTGCAAAATATGAAGGCAAAACCATCGCAGGTGCGCTCGACGTTCATTGCGGCGACAAGGTCTGGTATGTTTACGGCGCAAGCTCCAACGAATACAGAAACGTTATGCCCAATTATCTCGTTCAGTGGGAAATGATTAAATGGGCTATTGAAGAAAAATGCTCCTGCTATGATTTCAGAGGCGGCTACCCCGACGAGGATAATCCGCTTCACGGAATTTTCAAATTCAAAATGGGCTTTACCAACGAATATATGGAGCTCATGGGCGAGGCTGACCTCATAATCAACAAGCTCGGCTTCAACGCCGTTAATGCCGCTCAGAAAGCTGCCAAGGCAACAAGAGGCATCCGTGCCAAAATAATTAACAGAAAGTAAGAATACCACTCAGGCAAAGTGCGCTTTGCCTGCTCAAATCCTCCATATTGACAAACGCCTCTGCTCCCTCGGGAGCGGAGGCGTTTGTATTTATTCAATATTCAATGCATCCATAAGATTGATGCCGAGGATTTTCGCCTTGCATTCATCGCTTAAATCAAGGCTTCTGATTCTCGCCATATCAGCTTTGATTATATCTGTTTTATTATACGGGAAATCCAGACCGAAAATGCTTCTGTCCTCACCCGTCTGATGAATAACTCTTTCAAGCTCCTCATCTGTCAGCGCCCATACGCTGTCTTTACCCTTATGACAGCCAACGCTTGTCCAGCCTGCAAAAACGCAGTTGCCGTTTCTTGAATTGTTGCACATAACGGCGAGAGCTTCTCTGTAAAAATGATAGCCGCCGATATGCTCCATACTGAATTTAAGCTTCGGAAAATTCCACGCAACCTCATCAAAAAGAATAACTCTGTTATCCCTGAGCCTGTGCCAATGCATTCCTGAATGGAACGAAATAAACAGACCGAGTTCTTCCGCTCTTTTATAAACCTCAAAAGCTTCGGGACCGTCAATAACAAACTCCTGATAAGGCGGATGCATTTTTATGCCCTTGAAGCCGAGAGCCGCAAGCTTATCAACCTGCTCTGTAAGATTATCTTTTTCAAAATCGATGTTACCGAAGCCTATAAGCCTTTCGTTACCCTTTATTTCTTCGGCAAGCCAATCATTGGGGTCCCCCTCAAAGCCTGCTTCTCTGAATCGGTCATGAAACGGCGGATAGCACACCGCCATATCAATTCCGCACTCGTCCATCAGCTCAAGCAGTTTTTCAACGGTGCCCTCGGGTCTTATTTCTTTCGGGAAAACGTGAGCATGATTTGCAAATATCATTTAAATCGCCTCCGTTTTTATGATAAAACAATATTCCGTTTTTGTAAATACGTCACTTGAAAATTCCGTATTTCAGCCTGATTCTTTCAATCATTTCAATAAATGCGGGTCCTGCCGCAAAAAGGACCGCTGCTGTTGTTACCGCATGAACGGCATTCATCGGCACAGCTGCAGCATAAACCGAAACAATCCCCTTTACAGTCAAGTTATCTGCCATCATAAGCACCCAGTTTAGGTCAACAATAAGGCTGTAAAACACCATATTGACTGCTCCGCCGACAAGAGCAAGAAGAATTCGGTTCGTTCTGATTTTTCTGTTGTGGAATATCAAACCCATTATCAATCCGCAAGCTCCCATAGCAAGCATCTGAAAAACGGTCCACGGTCCGTGACCGAAAATAAAGTTGGAAACAAACATCGCCGCTGCACCCGTTACAAAGCCTGTCTGTGCTCCGAGAGCAACCGCGGCAACCATGACAATTGCGCACATCGGTTTAACCGACGGCAAAGCATAAAACGCTGCTCTCGATGCCACTGCAAGGGCAGCAATAGCGGCAACCGTAACAAGCTCCCTTGCCGACGGTTTTCGCTTTTCAAAAGAGATAAAGAACGGAATGCAGGCAACCGCAATTATTGCGCAGGCAAGCGCATAATAAAGCTTTGTTCCTTTGGTCTGAAGATAACCGAAACAGGAAAGCGCAATCAGCAAAACAAGAAAAACAGATGCGCCGACAACCGCTTTAAGACCTGCGGGTTTTAAAGATTTGCCTTGCATAATTGAATCACATCCTTATCCGTTACGCAGTTTTCAAAAATATTCCTTGAAAGACGGTTTGCCGCCGTTGTATAAAAATAGTTTCCTGCAAAAAAGGCGTTTGCATCCGACTCTCCCGTTATCTCACCGTCAAAAATCATTGAACAGAAATCGGCGCACCTCGCACAGAATTCAATATCATGCGAAACCATAATAACCGTTTTGCCCTCAGCACACAAACCTTTAAGCAAGGCTTCAAAAAAGAGTTTGAATTCGCTGTCCATTCCCTTTGTGGGCTCATCAAGCAAAAGAATATCAGGCTCTGTGAGCAAGAGCTTTGCAAGAGCAACTCTCTGTTGCTCACCTCCGCTGATATCATACGGATGACTCTCGCAAAGATGAGCAATCCCAAGCTTTTCAGCCATTTCGAGAGCATACTTTCCGCCTGTTTCCTCAAGCTCTGCAATAACCGTTTTCTTTGTAAAAAGAAGCTGAACATTCTGCGGAAGCATTGATACTTTTGCTTTTTTCTTTCCAAAAGTAATTTTACCAGAATAGGGTTTTAAAACCCCGGAAACAGTCCTAAGTAAAGTGGATTTGCCTGCGCCGTTACCGCCCATAACGGCATAAGCACTGCCTTCGGGCACTTTCATTGAAAGATTTTTAAGTATATCCTCAGAATTTCTTGAATATCTGAAAGCAAGATTCTTTATATTAACCGCCGTTTCGCTCTTTCTGAAGGTCGGCACCTCAACCCGTGTTACTTTCGGATTTTTTATCTTCTCCGAAAGCTTGCGTGATGCACCGTTAACGGTTACGGGGCAGGATTTTTCGCCCAGAGCCGAAAAAATTCTTACGGGTGACGGAAGCGAAAGCTTAACAAATTCGCCAAGCTCATCCGCTCTGCCGCAAAGCTCCTCGGGAGAGCAATCGGCAACAATTTTTCCGCTGTCCATAACAAGCACTCTGTCTGCAAAGGCAAAAACCTCCTCGAGCCTGTGCTCAGTCACAATAACCGTTATACCAAGCTCCCTGTTAAGCCTTGAAACCGTTGCAATGAAATTTGATGCGGCAATCGGGTCAAGCTGTGACACAGGCTCATCAAACAAGAGAATTTCAGGATTCATAACCATAACCGAAGCAAGGTTGAGAAGCTGTTTTCTGCCGCCTGATAGCTCGCTGATTTTTTGGTCATACCAGCCCTGAATGCCGAAATATGAAGCCATTTCAGCAGTTTTGCGCCTTATTGATGCTTTATCGTATCCGAGATTTTCAAGACCGAAAGCAAGTTCGTGCCATACCTTATCCGTAACAATCTGACTGTCAGGGTCCTGCATAACATAGCCGATTTTTTCCGCTGCAGCCCTTGCCGTAAGCTTATCAGACGGCACTCCGTCAATAAGAATTTCGCCGTTTTTTTCACCTGCAGGTGCAAGCGCATTCTTGAGATGCCGCAGAAGCGTTGTTTTTCCGCAGCCGCTTTTGCCGCAGAGAACAACAAATTCTCCCCTGTTTATTTTTACGCTGATATTGTCAAGCGCCTTTTTTTCAGCAAGCGGGTATGAAAAGTTCAGATTTTTGCATACAATCTGTTCCATCTCAAAGCCTCCGTTAAATCGATAATGATAGGTAAAAAACAAAACAACGCAAATGCTGCTGCCGCAAGCAATGAAACTGACCCGATTTCAATTGTCGGGTTATAGGATGCGTAGCCGGTGCCGTAAATTTTAAAAATTGCAACAAGAACGATAAGCACTATCTCCGCTGTAAGTAACGCTCCGTCCGCAGGTCTGAAAGTGAACCTCGAATAGCTTGTTCTTTCTTTGAGACCGTAGCCCCTTGATTTCATTGAATCTGCTGTTTCAATGCTGTGTTCAAGCGAACGGTTGATAACCCCCGCAGCACAAACAACAGCGTTTTTTAGCTTTGCCGAAAATCCGCCCGTTTTTTCGAGTCCCATACCCTTTCTTGCCGCCGAAGCATCTGAAAAATGCTGCGAATAAAGCGGAACAAATCTGAAAATTATCATAAACAGCATTGCAACCGACGGCACTTTTTTTCCGAAAAGTGTCATTATTTTTTCTTCGGTAACAATCCGTGAGAAGCTCATAAGCCACAGAATCAGAGTTATAACCATAGAACCCGTTACTGCTCCATATACTAACGCTTCAAGTGTAAACGCCTTACCGAAAACAGAAAGCAAAACCGTTTCTCCGTAATCCGAAAGCACTGTGTTAAAAACCGATACCGCTGCAAAAAGAGGCAGCAGCCATGTAAAAAATCGCTTTATGACGGATGCGCCGTCAAGCCTTACCGCGCAGGCAAACGCACCAGAAAATGAAACAGCGATAAAAACGGGATGAATAAAAATCATACTCAAAACAACAACACCAAGAAAATAAACGGCATTCACCAGCGGATGTCTTGAAAAAAATGCACTTTTCATTTTATCCCTCCTTTTTTAAATAAAAACGCCCTGCACAAGGCAAGGCGTTAACATACACTTCGGATTATAAGCCGATATATGCACGCCCTTCTCACAAGCATCAAGCTGCTTTTCACCCAAAGGCGAAGCGTTTGTTTACGGGCATTCCGGCTGTAACGGCAATGGCTGTTGCGGCGGATTTTCACCGCCCTTTCCCCGATTTTATTATTCTACATTATATTTTTCATTATGTCAATATCGTTCACAATTCCTTTATTTCTGACTTGTAAAACCTTAATCATATAAAGTCAATTTTTCTCTGTACTTTTTAAAAATATTATGTTATAATGTATTATTATCTGTAAACAAGGAGAGATAAATATGAAAAAGCTTATTTCTGTCATTTTATCCGCAGCCCTTCTTATCTCTGCAATGGCAATCGGTTTCTCGGTTTCTGCAGCAGAGGAGGAGCTCAAAATCGCAATAGCATCCGACCTCCACTATAACGTTCCCAGAGAAGAGCTTGAAGGCGAAATCGATGACGAACTTTATTGGTATGCCAACAGAAGAGCTTCCATGGATGACGAGAGCGGATTTATCATTGACGAATTTTTAAGACAGTGCGCAGAAGATAACGGCTGCGAATATGTTCTTATCTCCGGTGACCTTGCCGATAACGGCAGAGCAATCAAGCAGGAGCATCTTGATGTTGCCGCAAAGCTTAAGGATTTTGAAGAAGCAACGGGCAAGCCCGTTTTCGTTATCCCCGGCAACCATGATTTCGGTGCAGGCGAAAACGATGTTAAGCTTGACGATTTCATCGAAATCTACGGCGATTTCGGTTATGACAGAGCACTCACTACTCTTGATGGCACAGGCTCCTACACAGCAGACCTCGGCAGCAAATACAGACTCATTGCTTTTGACAGCAACGATCCCAACAAATCAACTGCTGACGGCGTTACAAACGATGAGGTTGATTGGGTTTGCGAACAGGCAGACAAAGCATATGCTGACGGCAGATATCCCATCCTCATGATGCATCACAACCTGCTTGACCATATGCCCCTTCAGAGCATTTTCAGCAAAAACTTTATTATCGGCAACCATTATTCCGTAGCTGATAAATTTGCAAATCACGGAATCAAGATTGTTTTCTCGGGTCATGAGCATTGCAGCGACGTTGCAACATACACAAGCTCAAAGGGCAACAAGATTTACGATTTTGCAACAACATCTCTCTCCATGTACCCTCTTCAATACAGAGTTATGACTCTCACAGAAGAAAAGATTGCTTACGAAGAAAAAACAATTGATAAGATAGATACAGATGCTCTTACCGCAACCGTTAGCGGCTACACTCAGGAGCACATCGACCTTATGAACGCAGGTCTTAATGACTACGCAAAGGGCTTCCTCAAAAAAGGTGTTGAATACAGACTCTGGCTTGGTATGACACCCGAAAAGCTCGGCATTGACGAAGATGCATTCTATGCAGATCTTGTTTTCACGGCAATTGACGGTCTTAACAAGATTCTTGAAATGCCTCTTTACGGTGAAGGCGGTGTTCAGGAGCTTGCAAAAGAATATAATCTCGAAATTCCCGACAGCGATTACGAAACAGGCTGGGACCTTGCAACAGACCTCGTTGCCGCTCACTATGCAGGCGAAGAAGCATATGACCTCTACAGCACAGAGGTTACAATCCTGCTTCGCACGGTTGCGCTGATTCTTCTCGATGACCTTTCAACGGTCAACGATGAAATTTTCCTTAAGGCAGCAAATGCAATTCTCTCAAATCTCGGAATCAATTCAATCGCAAAAGACCTTACAAAGCTCGGCACAAAGGTTTTCGGACCTGTTACGGCAGGCGAATACTTCCTTGTTGCGATCGCTTCCCCCATTCTTTATGAATTTGCTTTTGACAGCGACGGAGTTAACGATAACCACGGCGAGCTTGAGGGCTACGGTGCAGAAGCACAGCCAGTTCAGAATCTCGTTGCAAAGGTAAAGAACATAATTGAAACCGTTATGCTTTATTTCAACATGTTCATCACTATTGTTTCAAAGATTTTTGCATAACATCTTTTATTTGTGCGTAGGGGCGATTCACGAATCGCCCGAATACAATTGCAGATTATCAGGCGGAAGCTTATTTCGTTCACCTGAATTTGTATATTAAAGCCAAAAATGATCAAAGCCTCTGTACTCGACCGAGCACAGAGGCTTTTTTTATTCAAAATTGCAGATAATATTGTCGCCTTCAGCGGTAAGAGAAACCGATTTAAGCGGTTTATCTGTGCTTTCAACAATTTTTGAGGTGATAACATCCTCAACGTTTCTGCGGATAACGTTGCGCAAATCTCTTGCTCCCCTTGTGCCGTCAACAGAAAGGCGGGCAATTGCTTCAACCGCAGCATCATCCCATGTAAAGGTGATTCCCTTGTCAGCAATCGGGTCAACAAGCTCACCGAGCATCAGTCGGGCAATGTTTTCATAGTCAGCCTGAGTGAGGTCATTGAAAACAACAACCTCGTCAACTCTGCCGATGAATTCGGGGCGGAGGAACTCCGAAAGAGCCTTGAGCGCTCTTTCTTTTGATGCCTCGTTCTTTGTTTTTGCAAAACCGAGAGCACCGCTGCCTCTGTTGCTGCCTGCGTTCGATGTCATGATGATAACCGTATTTTCAAAGCTCACGTTTCTGCCCTGAGCATCGGTGATTTTGCCCTCATCGAGAATCTGGAGCAGAATATTCATAACATCGGGATGAGCCTTTTCGATTTCATCAAAAAGAACAACCGAATAGGGCTTGCGGCGCACCTTTTCGGTGAGCTGACCTGCCTCGTCATAACCTACATATCCGGGAGGTGAGCCGATAATTCTTGAAACCGAATGCTTCTCCATGAATTCGCTCATATCAAGGCGGATAAGAGTTTCGGGCGTATCAAAAAGCTCTTTTGCAAGAAGCTTTACAAGCTCTGTTTTACCTACACCTGTAGGACCTACAAAAATAAACGATGCAGGACGTCTTCTGGGGCTTATCTGCACCCTGCCCCTGCGCACGGCTGCGCCTACAAGCTTTATCGCCTCATCCTGACCGATAAGCTTCGCTTTAAGATTGCTTTCAAGGCTCGCAAGGCGACGAAGATCACTTTCAATAACCTTGCTTGCAGGAATACCTGTCCAGAGCTGGATAACCTTCGCAAGGTCCTCTTCGGTTACATGGCAATCGGATGCAAGCTTTTCAAGCTTCTCAACCTCTTCACGCATCTGGATAAGCTCTGCCTTAACTTTAGCGATTTCTTCATAATCGGCTTCCTTTTCGCCGTCAGTTTCCATAAGCTCTGCTTCATGCTCTTCAAGCTCCCTGAGCTTATCGAGAGCGGTTTCGTAATCGCTTATTGCCTTGTTGCGAAGATTTGAGCAGGTGCACGCTTCGTCAAGCAGGTCAATCGCCTTATCAGGCAAGAATCTGTCATTGATATATCTTTCGGAAAGAACAACTGCTTTCTCAATAAGAGTGTCACTCACCTTAACTCTGTGGAAATCCTCGTAATATTCCTTAACACCCTTAAGCATTTCGCAGGTCTGTTCAATTGAAGGCTCTTCAACCCGGATGGGCTGAAGTCTGCGCTCAAGAGCAGCATCCTTTTCGATATATTTTCTGTATTCGGTAAAGGTTGTTGCACCGATAATCTGGATTTCGCCTCTTGAAAGCGAGGGCTTGAGGATGTTTGCGGCATTCATGGAGCCCTCGGCATCTCCTGTACCTACAAGCGAATGAACCTCATCGATGAAAAGAATTATATTGCCTTCGCTCTTGACTTCATCAACAAGACCTTTGATTCTGCTTTCAAACTGACCTCTGAACTGTGTGCCGGCAACGAGAGCCGTGAGGTCAAGGAGATGGATTTCTTTATCCTTGAGCTTTGCAGGAACATTTCCCTCTGCAATTCTCAACGCAAGACCCTCTGCAATTGCCGTTTTACCAACACCGGGCTCACCGATAAGGCAGGGGTTGTTTTTAGTTCTTCTGCAAAGAATCTGAACCGCTCTGTAGATTTCGTTTTCTCTGCCTATAATGCGGTCTATTCTGCCCGCCTTGGCTTTTGCAGTTAAATCGGTGCAGTAAAGACCGAGGAACTTACGCTTTTTATCGTTATTTTCTTCTTTACCTTTTCTGCCGCCCCATTTTTTCTTTTTCTCTGCGGTTTTTTCAGCTGAGCCCTCGGATGAGGTTCTGTCCTCTGCGTCACCGCCGCTGACAGCACCGAAATTCTGAAAATTCTGAAGGAAGGGCATTGTGCCCGCCCCGCCCGGTTCAAAGCCGCCGTCTTCGCCGAACATTGCTTCAAACTGCTCGCTCACATCATCAATTTCATCCTCGGAAATTCCCATACTCTGCATAATCTGCTTGACGGGACCGATATTCATTTCCATGGCGCATTTGATGCAAAGACCTTCCTGGGTTGTTTTTTCGCCCTCAACCTTTGTTACAAAAAACATTGCAGGGCGTTTTTTGCATTTTGCACATAAAACCTGTTTCATTTGAAATTTCCTTTAAAAAATATTTACTGTTATATTATTTGCTTGCTTTTCTTTCTTTAATCTGTCTGACAACATCGGGAATATAGCTGCAGAAAGCAACAAGAGTGAGAACAACGCTCAGGCAAACCAGAACAATCATCAGCCAGTTAGGAATAACGAAAGCCTTGAAAAGACCGATATCGGGGCCGAAAGCGATTATAACAATCATAACCGCATAAAAAACAAATGTTGCGATTTTACCGGGCATTTCAGCTGCGCTGGGCTTAAGACCGAAAGCAATCATTATTGCACCGCCGATAACCATAACAACTTCTTTGATGAGGAAGATGAGGAACACCCAGCTGAAAGCCTTGATTGTTGCATCGGCGCTTTTGCTGAAAGTGAGATAAAGAACAATTGCGATTGTAACCTGAGTAAGCTTATCGGCAACGGGGTCAAGCATTTTGCCGAGCTCACTTATCTGGTTGAATTTTCTTGCTATCTTTCCGTCAAAGAAATCGCTCAGACCCGAGAGGAAAAGAATGAAAACTGCCCAGCCGATTTTGCCGTCATAATAAAGAACACCGAAAACGGGAATAAGAGCAATTCGGATAACCGAAAGCAGATTGGGGATTGTAAGACATCCCGAAAAGAGCGCTTTTATGTTTGATTTCATTTTAGTGACCTCCAATTACATAAGAATACCGAGAGTTATCTTGCTGATTGCGTTTGTGAGAGCGGCATTTGAAACTGCATCTGCAAGCTCATTGCCCGTTATAAAGCCGGAGGCTATAACCGCAAGCACGCAGATTATCGCTATAACAAACACGCCTTTGACTGCGCCGAGCACGGAGCCGAGCGCTTTATTTGCCTTCTTGATAACGGGAAGATTGCACGCCGAGCTGATAACCGAAACAACGATTGAAAGCACCGACGAGCATATTATATAAATAAGCAGAAACGCCACAGCCTCCAGCACGGGAAGAACAACTGCCTGCTGAATGTTTTCGCTTATTTTTTCGCTCACCGCTCTGACCGTATCATCTGAAGAAATATCATCAAACACTTCTTCAACAGAAATACCGTATTCCTCAAGCAGCGAAAGAATATCTTCGGGAAGAGCCTTCGTTATTTCTTCGCCCATTCCCTCAAGATTTACGTCTGCAATTGCATCGGCAGAAATTCCGCTGTCTTCAAGAACGCCGTCAACCTTGCTCTCTATGTAGCCTGAAATTGCAGGAGCAACAAACTCATCGCTCGCCCATTGAGCAACGGGAGCCGAGAGAGTGCCTGCAACCGCTGCGCTGATTATAATGGCCGCAATTGAAAGCAGCATTTTAACAAAGCCGCGCCTGTAGCCGTCAAGAATGCATGCAACAAAAATCAGAATTACTATTCCGTCTACCGCAAGGGATAAAGCCATTTCATTACCTCCTTTGCAAGGAATCAATATTTACATATGTTTCCGTTTTCAACCGTGAAGAAATCGCCCGAGCAAATCATAACCTGCTCTGCGGCAGTGAGAGTCTGCATGCGCTTTTTCTCTTCGCCCTTCAGGTTGTAAACAACTATTTCATTGCCGAGCGCAACGGCAACCTTATCCGAACCGATATCCATTCCCGAGGGCTCGCCCTGAACGCTGATTGTGCAGGCTCTTGAGCCGTCTTTTCTGAACACCGTAACATTAGATTTTGAGCCGCCGAATTCCGAGCAGCAAACGGCAACATTGCCTTTTTCATCCGTTTCCACAAGCGAAACGCTGTTTTCGGAATACACAAGCTCATCAATCTTTTCGCCGTCTGCACCGAGCACAAGAGTTTTGTTATCGCCAACCGCAACAAGTGTTTTATCCGACGGAAGATACATCTTGAGCAGCAGAGTGCCGCTCACCCTTGAATCATAAATTGCATCGGTTTCATTTGTGTTAAAAATGAGAATTCTTGAATAAATCTCCGCATTCTCAACGCCGATTGCCGAAACCGCAACCTTTCTGCCGTCGGGACTCAGAGCGATTGCCGCAACACGCTCGTTGGCACAATTCCACACAAACTCTTTTTCGAAGCGGCTGTTGTAGACCGTAAGCACGCTCTGTGAGCTTTCAGCCGAATATGTGGTTGCAAACCAGCCGTTTTTTGCAAGAGCCGCAGTTATAACCGCTCCCTGCTCTTCAATCGAGCCGAGTTGCTCGGTTTTGCTCTGCAGAATAACCTTATCCGAGCCGTTGCTGTAGATAAGGGCTCTGCCGTTAAAGGATACCACTCTTGATTCGGCATTGCCGAGCTGAAAGCTGAAAAGTTCGCCTGCTTTGCTGTCAAGAACAAGGCTTTCATCCTCACCGATAATCAGCATACGGTTGCCGATGGCATCGATTTTTTCCGCATCGATATTCTCGAGAGAATACGGAAATCCCTGACCTTTTGAAAACAGGGTTTTAGTCTGTCTTAATGAGTCTGTTATATTTGACATTGCAACGTTACCGATAAGCCTTGCGCTCAGGAACAACGCCACAATTACAACTGCTATTACAATAGGAATTCTGAGTGAATAGAGCAGCTTTTTCAGATTCAGTCTGATTCGCCTCTTCTTAAGGCTGATTATTTTTTTATCCTTTTTCATAAATCATCCCTCTCTGTTTTAATAGTGTATCTTATTAAGGTAAAGACCTCTTGCAGGAGCTGTATAGCCTGCTGCGAAACGGTTCTTTGCCGCAATAATCTGTTTTATTGAATCTGCAGGAATCTTGCCCCTTGAAATATCAATGAGCGTTCCCGTCATTATACGCACCATGTTGTAAAGGAAGCCGTCTGCCTCAACCCTGAACACCACCATATCGCCGTTGCGTTCAACAGATGCATTCATAACGGTGCGCACCGTATCCTCAACGCTGCTGCCTGCTGCGCAGAAGGATGCGAAATCATGTGTTCCGATGAAATCCGCCGCCTGCTTTGAAAGAAACTCTTCATCAAGCCTGTGCTTATAATGAAGCGAATAATCATAGAGGAACGGATTCTTATTGGGTGAATTCCATATCTGATAAATGTATTCCTTTGACTTGCAGTCATACCTTGC
>JAZNPG010000008.1:0-4755 GCA_045589555.1 Acutalibacteraceae bacterium | reverse complement strand
AAGTTTTTGTTATGATACTTGAGTGTGTTCTGATTGATTTCCGTTATCTCCTGAATTTCCTTTGCAGTTTTTCCCTCAAGATAGAGCCTGAATATCTGTGCTTCCTTTTGAGTGAGCTTGGATACATTTGACTTGAATATCTCATAAAATTCAGGATCGGCACCGGATTTATGTCGTTCTACCACCTTGTCAAGCTGCGTCTGAATCTTTGTGTATTCATCCTTTGCCTCGTTGCGGAGGCGTGTAAGCTCGGTTATTTCGTCCTCGTGACCTTTATCCTTATCTGCAAGGAAACGGAAAAGGTCGTTGATTTCAGGAATTTTAACCTGATCTGCGGGAACGGAATTTGTCTTTATATGCTCAAAGCTTTTAAGAATCGGCTTCATATACTTGTGGCTGAAATAAAGGCAAATCAAAACCATCAGCATAAGAACAATAATGAGCACCGCAAGCATTCTGATATACGATTCGGAAAGCAAGGACTGATATTCCTTTTCGGGAACCATAACGGTTAAAATATGCTTGCTGTTGCCCAGTGTAATCTCTCCGTACTTACCGATAAAGGTTTCGTTTCCGTATGTAAAGGTGTCAAGATTTTTGCCCTTCTTTATTGTCATTACGCCTGTGTCGGACGGAGAATACCCCGAATGATTGACGGACATCTGCCCGGTATATGAATCCTTCTCGCTCTCTGTAAATAAACCGTGAATGATGTTGTCAAGCTCGTCATTATGCGTTTCGTAGGTCAGGCTGAAATAAAGGCTTGAGATTTCAAAGCCACATACACCGATAAGCTTGTCGCTTGTGTCAAACACGGGAACACATAAAAACCTCACATTTTCCCACGTGCCGGGAATCTGATATACACCCGTCAGCACATAGCTGTCATTAAAGTCTGCCTTTGAAACATGAAACACATCATCAAGCTCGTGATAAATGCCCTCCGGCATCTCTAAGTGCCATTCGTTGTAATAATCAGCACCATATTCCTTTGCAACGGCGGACGAGCCGTAGAGCATTGATGTTTTGTGGTTTATCATACTGTTTGAGTGAAGATAGGAAAACTTCAGGTAAATGCCGCTGTGGTATTTTTCGGGAAGCTTACTGTTTACTGTCGTGTTAAGCATAAAGAATGCACCGCTGCAATCGGCATACTGCATATTTGCAGCTACAATATTGTAAACCTCTGCCTCAAGCCCGTCAATCAGCGCCGCATTGTTTTCCAAAGCTTCAAAGCTTATGTTTTTTGCGGCAAGATAATGCTCTGTTTCCTTAGAAAGATGCTCTGCAAACAGAATTGCATGAGCAGCATTTGTATCAATAGAGGTTTCTGCACGGTAGTTCGTTTCTTTAAGCTCCCGATGAAAGGTTTCTCTCAGACGAAACGGCGTAATATTGAGAATGCCTAAAAAATTCAGTGCAATCCCGATAACAACAAGGAACAGCATCAAAAGCACAGCAATATACACAGCGAGTCTTCTTTTCATAGAAAGACCGCTGTTTTTTATTTCCGCCAAAGTGGCTTTAATCTGCGGCAGCTTCATTTCTGCTCCTCCTTATCCTTTAATACTTGCTTTTAAGTTCATTGAGCGCCTTTTCACAAAGCTCCGGTAAAACGGTGTTTTTATCCTCGCCTGCGGACACTCTCGCCTGATACTCTGCCCGTGCCTTTGAAAGTATATTGGTAACATTGCCGTCAAATTCCTTTTGAACAGCAGAAGAATTTTCAAATACGGGAAGCGGCTTGAAGGTATATTTGCCGTACATATCGCTTACAGCATCATAAAGCATACGGTATTTGGGATTTTCCACACCTTCAAGATTTGTAAAAAGTCCTTCAAAGGCTTCGTCTGTTCCCGGAATATAGCCCGATGCAGAGGCAAATTCAATGTTATTGTCCTTTTCTGCAAGGAAATCAACAAATATTTCCATTGCCTTGTTTTTCTTTGCATCGTCTGTTTTATGAGCAAAGAGCGTTACACCCCTTTGCATAACGGTAGGTGCAGCACCCTCAAAAACAGGATATGCAAGAACCGACAGCTCAATCTTTTCCACGCTGTTGTCAGGATAGGTTACATCATCACGGGTATAAAGAATACCGGCAGACGAACCGATGTAGGATATAATATCGCCTGTTTTCCAAAGATCGCTTCCGAAATTATCATAAAGACTTATACCACCTTCAATTCCGGGCTTGGCAATCGCATAAAAAACATCCTTAAATTCGTTGGTATCGCAGTTTACCTTGCCGTTTTTGATAAGCTCGTCACCCTTTGCGGCAACATTGATAAGGAAATAGTTGTAGAAATCATCATACTGGAATAAATCCTTGCCGCCCGACCATTCATAATAGGCGGATGCCATTTCAAAAAGACCGTCAAAGGTTTCAAAGTCCTTGACTGAAAAACCGCTTTCATTTGCAAAACGGTCAAATAAGGTTTTGTTTACAAAAAGAAGCTCTGTCGATTTGGCAATGGGAAGCGTGAGCTGTCTGCCCGAAATATTGCCCTCCGCAAGAAAGTCATCAACAAAGACGGAAAGCTCCTCCTCGGAATATATCTCGTTCCAGTCTGTAAGCAATTCTTCACCTATACCCTCGGCAACTCTCGGATATGCAGTAAACAAATCGGGGAAATCACCGCTGCCCGGTGTACCCTTTGCAGCGTCAAAAAGGTGCTGGTCAATGGAATCGGAATCAACCATAGAGGTTACGGAAACAAAAACACCCTTTTCCTTGCCGACAGTTGAATTAAATTCATCTATTGCATCGTTAAACGGCGACTCGGATTGATTTCCGTAAACATGCCAGATGGATAAGGTCGTCGGGCTGTTCGGATTAAGTCTTGTATTTTGACCGCAGCCGACAAGTGAAAATGTGATTAAAATTCCCGTGAGAATGAGTGCCGTTAATTTTCGCATAAAAATATGTCCCCTTTACCAAATTTTTCTAATTTCCCACCCTTTTTCTCACCCTTTTGAGAAAAATTTTTTAATTTTTTTGATTTTTCCCATCCTTTTGGCATTTTGGGGTAAGGACAAAGGTAAAAAAATATGCATAATTGAGCTTGTAAAGTACATCAAAAAAATCATTTTCCGATGCACCTTACCAATTCTAACTATTTATATTATATCAGATAATGTTGAAAAATTCAATACTTTAGAAAAATTTGTTACTTTTCTAAGGAAAAATTTTCTGAAAGGAGGATGCGTATGCCGGAGAAAATTGCTTCTTATAAAATCATAAACGGAAATCGGTACAGCTTTTTCTGCGATTTATCGGGAGCGAGAGTTTTTCTAACCGAACCGATCGAGGGCGGCACACCGGAGGAAAGATTAAAAAGAGCATGGGAAATTGCAAAGCCGGAAATCAGCAGATGCAAAAAATGCGGACGGTTCGTATGCGATGCAATGTATAACGCAGATACTTTTATGTGTGTTGACTGCTCCCCCTGGGAGAACCCGCCGAAGTTTTGCAGACATTGCGGAAGCAAGGTTTCAATATCTGATACATTTTGCACAAGCTGCGGCTCGGCTCTGCGCTATGAGGAGGTATGAAGAATGAGACTGATTTTAGCGGAACAGGTACGGCAGGAAAGTATGGACGAATACGGTTTCGGTCCCCGTGCTATGAAAAGACTGAAGGTTTGCAAATCCTGCGGACGCGCATCACCTTCAACAGAAAGCTTCTGTAACGAGTGCGGTGCAAAGCTTCCTGAAAAGAATATGTTTCAGGAATATAAGGAAAGACACAAGTTTTGTAAAAACTGCGACACGGTTGTAAAGGATGACACCGAATACTGTCCGCAGTGCGGAGAAAAAATGTAGTCAAAAATTTTTACCTATATATAAAGGAGGCATAAGTTATGAGTTTCTTTGATTTGGAAAGAGCAATCAGACGAGGTGTGAGTCAGGGAATCGGCAGAGCCGTTGGCGATGCCATAGGCAAAGCCATTGAGCCGACAGCCACAGATCTTGCAAACAAAGCGGCAGGTCATATAGATAATGCCGCAGGCAATCAAAACGGAGGTGAAACTCAGGGCGGCGGTTTTCAGGGCGCATTTGCAAATTTGGAAAGAAGCGTAAATAATTACGCTACCGAGGCTGCAAAAAATATGAAGGTTTGCCCGAATTGTGAAAAGCCGACAACAGCGGATAAAAAGTTCTGCCCTGAATGCGGTGCGGCACTCCCCGAACAGACGGTAGCCGAAGGTGCAGTTTGTACCGCCTGCGGAAAGCAGAACGCCATCGGCACAAAATTCTGTCAGGACTGCGGAGCTAAATTACCGTCAGCCATTGCCGAAGAACAAGCACAGGCAGACAAAAACGCAAAGATAATGGCAGAGTGGGATGAAAAGCTTTCAGCTTATCCCAAATGGAACTGCGGCGGAAGTAACTACTATATAGAAGATTACGGCGATTACATCACCTTCTCGGCAGACTTTAAGGGAAATCATCTTGGGGCCGCAAACGCAGTTGAGCAGTACAGACAGATTTTGATGCAAAACGGATTTACACAGGCAGGTCAGTATCCGAGCATAGCACATTTGTATAAGAAAATCGGCGACACCTGCTATCACGTAGATACCGAACACTGCTTTGAGGGCGATCCCGATTGTCCTAACATCGGCTTTAATATTTCGGAACCGTCAGGCGGTTTTGATTATGTAAAACCCGAACCCAAACAGGGCTTCGGCGGAATAAAAGATTTATTCGGATTTTAAGGAGGATATGAAGATGAAGAAATTACTTTCGATT
>JAZNPG010000007.1:0-41844 GCA_045589555.1 Acutalibacteraceae bacterium | reverse complement strand
ATGCTCTCGGGAAGGTCAACACTTGTGGGGAAGGGCTTGATGTTGGGACCGTATTTGATTTCAACGCCGTCCATCTCTTCAACCGACGCAGGCTTTTCGATGAGGTTGTCGTTGATGATAAATCTTTCAGGAAGGTTGATTTCGGGCATTTCGCCGAGAGTTCTGGGGTCGGTAAGCTTGCCTGTGATAGCTGATGCAGCAGCAACCTCGGGGCTTACAAGATAGATGCCTGCATCTGCAGTACCTGAACGGCCTTCGAAGTTTCTGTTGAATGTACGGAGTGAAACGCCCTGTGACTGGGGTGACTGACCCATACCGATGCAGGGACCGCAAGCACATTCAAGAAGCCTTGCACCTGCTCCGAGTATGTCGGAGAGAGCTCCGTTGAGTGAAAGCATATTAAGAACCTGCATTGAGCCGGGAGAGATTGTAAGGCTGACGTTAGGAGCAATCTTCTTGCCCTTGAGAATTGCAGCAACCTTAAGAAGGTCAAGCAGCGATGAGTTTGTGCATGAGCCGATGCAAACCTGGCTGATTTCGATTTCGCCGATTTCCTTTACCTTTTTAACGTTATCAGGCATATGGGGCATCGCTGCCATAGGCTCGAGTGTGCAAAGGTCGATATCGATGATTTCATCGTAAACTGCATCTTCGTCGCTCTTAAGCTCTGTCCAGTCATCTTCTCGACCCTGAGCCTTGAGGAATTCTTTTGTTATTTCATCAGAGGGGAAAACAGAGGTTGTAGCGCCGAGCTCTGCACCCATGTTTGTGATTGTTGCTCTTTCGGGAACGGAAAGAGTTTTAACGCCTTCGCCGCCGTATTCGATGATTTTGCCTACGCCGCCCTTAACGCTCATGATGCGGAGCACTTCAAGGATGATATCCTTTGCACTTACCCAGGGGGAAAGCTTGCCTGAAAGACGAACAAGAGTCATCTTGGGCATTGTTGTGTAATATGTACCGCCGCCCATTGCAACTGCTACGTCAAGACCGCCTGCACCGATAGCAAGCATGCCGATGCCGCCGCCTGTGGGGGTATGGCTGTCTGAACCGATGAGAGTTTTGCCGGGCTTGCCGAAGCGTTCAAGGTGAAGCTGATGGCAGATGCCGTTACCGGGTTTGGAATAAAGCAGACCTCTCTTTTTAGCAACGCTCTGGATGAATCTGTGGTCATCAGCGTTTTCAAAGCCTGTCTGAAGAGTGTTGTGGTCAATATAAGCAACCGAAAGCTCGGTGCGTACTCTTTCAACACCCATAGCTTCAAATTCAAGATAAGCCATTGTGCCCGTAGCATCCTGAGTAAGAGTCTGGTCGATTTTAAGACCGACTTCCGTGCCGGGAATCATTTCGCCGCTTACAAGATGGCTTTTAATGAGCTTCTGGCCGATTGTGTAACCCATATCTTTAACCTCCGTATTTATATAAAATATACCTTAAAATTGTATTGCAATGCCGTTGCTTTGTCAAGAGTAAAAATCTAATTATAAAGAAATTTTAACAGTGTTTTTTTCTATCAGTTCAACAGGATGATACGAAAGCTTTGACTTTCTCAAGCCTTCGTCTCCGCAATCTTCCTCTCGGTTAACGAATTTTACCGAAGCATCTGATGCAAATTCTTTCAGAAAGCTGTTTGTTAACATCTGATATGCGCCGTGATAAGTAACATCTGCTTTCTCAATATGGTCAAAAAGAGTGTCGCCTATTATTTCGCCTAAAGAGTAACCGATTATTTTGCCGTTAAGCTCGAGATAACCGCCGAGCATGTTATATTTATTCAGGTTTTCAAGAACTTCAATGCAGATTTCAAGCTCCTGCATTGCGCTTTCATCTTTTTCGGAATTGAAAGAAAAGCTCTTTGTAAATTCTACAAGCTTCGGAACATCGTTTTCAGTTATTCTACGGAATGAATAATCAGGATAAAGCTTTTTGAATTTGTTTATGTGATTTCTCGGTGTGCCGTATTTTCTGCCTGCAAGCAAAAGCATCGGTTCTTTTTCGTAAAGATAATCAAACCAATCCCTGTCAGCAGAATATTCACAATCGGGATATTTGGCAAGAATAAACGGCAACTCAGTTTTGTTTACGGAACAAACCGTCATCGGAATGTTGTTTGCTCTGCAATAGTTTTCAAGCTCATCAAGCATACCTGCAACATTTCTGCCGATGGGATATGTGAAGCATATATCGCCTGTAAAATTTGAAGAGAAAATAATTGTTCCGTCAAATATTGCATAGTGGTTATCGTAATAATCACGCCACATAACCGTAGCACCCGTTGAACGGTCACACTGTCTTGCGGGGTAGGCTTCATAAAAAGCTTTTATAATTTCATAATCTTCGAGCGTTACTTTTTTGAATTCCAGCATATTATACCTCTTTCCGAATGTGAATTATACCACCACTTGTGTTAAAAGTAAAGGTTATGCGCATTATTTTGGATAATACGTCAAATTTTTATTGCATATCGTGAAAAGTTCTGTTATAGTTATTCTATAAATTTAATCAGGAGTTATGCTATTATGATGCCTTATAAACTTAAAGACCATGTTTGCAGATTCTGTAAAATGTTTTCGCTTGATGATCCTGCAGTCCCCAAGGCTCTTTTCGAAGCCGAGGCAATTGCGCCCGATTTGAAAGGATTCCCTTATCCTCTGCCTTCAAAAAAGACTGATTATACCTGTAGCGCAGTAACAGGAGAAATCAAGTGGTTCGGCGCTTCAAACGGACTTACACGTTATGATGCGGCTGCTGAAAGAGAAGAAGATGTCATCATGTATTTCAGTGCAGACAGGGATTTGCCTGATAACAATATCAAGGCGCTTCTTCCCGAAGGTGATAATCTTTGGGTTCTGACCGAAACCGGCGCTACCTATATTGAAATGAAAGTAATCAGCGCAGAAGAGAAGGCTGATCTTCTCCGTGCGGAAAGTGAAAAATACGTTGACAGAAGAGGCATGAAGAGCCAGAAATATCTTCGTGAGGGCAGAAATCTTGACAGCATTCTGCCTTACGGACATTCGGATAATGACGGCTGTTTTACTGCCGCATATGCAATCGGTGAAATCTTCAGATATGCTGTTTATAAGCGCGAAAAGGGAATCGACCATCCCGATACAATAACTGCAAGAAAATATGCTACAAGGGCTACGGAGGCAACGCTTCTGCTCATGCATATTTCGGGCAGAGGTGACGGCTTTGTTGCAAGAACATATCTTTGCGCAGATGAACCTGTTCCCGATGACGGACTATTCCTCAGACGTAACGGCGATAAAGCGGTTTGCCTCGAAACAACCGGTTCAAAAGAGCACGGTCTGGTTGGCAAGGAAAGCTACTGCGGGGCGGAAATTCCTGCAAGACTTGCAAAGCTTTACAGAGATCTCGGATATACCGATGACGGTATAGTTTATAAAGCGGATACCAGCAGCGATGAAATTACAACACATTTCTTGTTTTTTAATATTGTTCATGAGCTTCTCGCATGTGATGATCCCGAGCTTGATGAGATTGTTGTTTCAACCTGCAAGGGTCTTATGAATCATATCATTGATAACGGATACATTTTGCGTGATTTCACGGGTAAGTCAACTTCATGGGCTAAATGGAATGAAGAATATTTTAATTCCGAATCGGGATATGTTGACGCTTGCCTCAATGCATCTCAGGTTCTGATGTATCACCTTGTAACTATGAATGTTACCGGCGAAGAGGGTAAATGGAAAGAAAGCTACGATTACCTTATTAATGAAAAGAACTATCTTAAATATTGCGATAAACATTTCAACAGGCTTTTCCAGGCTTCAATTCAGATGGAATTCGATTTTGTTGAAGACATAATGTACGGCGACCATATGCTTGCTGTTTGTGCTTATTACGGTCTTTGCACTCTCGAAAAGGATGAGGAAAGACTTAAGATTTACAGAGACAGCTTCAGAAGCTGGAGAACATCTCTTGAAAGAGAACATAACCCCGGCTATGATATTCCGTTTATGCTTGCATGCCCTGATGATGAGGTGGATATGGAAGCTCTTGCAACATGGTTCTACAGAACAAATGCAAGCCGTCTTGCTGCCGGTGTTTCGCTCATTGGCAGACATGATATTCCCGTTAAAAAGCTTATGCTTGAGGCTGAAGAAATTTCCGTATTACTTCCGCCCGATGAACGCTTTATCTCCAAATATGACCGAAATCCGTTATATTATAAAAATGAAGATTCAGGCGGCATAATGTGCGTTGAGAGCGCTTATGTTTACGGCTTTGCTTATTGGATGGGCAGATATTACGGATTTTTTGAATAAGAGGTGTAAAAATGAAAAATAAAATTCATCTTATCGGTAACGCTCATCTCGACCCTATATGGCTCTGGAGATGGCAGGAGGGCTGCGGTGAAGTGCTTCAGACCTTCCGCTCTGCCGTTGACCGCATCAAAGAATACAAGGGATTTATTTTCACATGTTCTTCCGCTTCGTATTATAAATGGGTTGAAGAAATTGATCCCGAGCTTTTTGAGGAAATCAGGAAGCTTGTCAAAAAGGGCAAATGGGTGCCCGTAAACGGCTGGTGGGTTCAGCCCGACTGCAATATGCCTTCTGCTGAAAGCTTTGCAAGGCAGGCTCTTTACAGTCAGCTTTACTATTACGAAAAATTCGGTATTACCTGCAAAACAGGCTATAATGTTGATTCATTCGGTCACAGCGCAATGCTTCCGCAGCTTCTTACACAGAGCGGAATGAAATGCTATGTTATGATGCGCCCCAGCATGCAGGAAAATCCCGATATCCCCGAGAATGTTTTCTGGTGGGACAGCGCTGACGGCTCAAGAGTGCTTACATACAGAATTCCTACAGGCTATGCCGAGTGCGGCAAAAAAGCAATTGATTCTGCTATAGATTTACTTAATGAAAGAGCGGATAAAGCAGGCCACGGTATGATGCTTTTTTACGGCGTAGGCAATCACGGCGGCGGACCTACAAAAGGCGATCTTGATTATCTGTTTGAGCTTGAGGACGAGGGCTTCCATAATCTTGAATTCTCTTCTCCCGATGATTTCTTCTCTGAAATATGCGTTGGTCAGCTTGATGTTCCTACATGGAACGATGAGCTTCAGCACCATGCAAGCGGCTGCTATTCCGCAACATCCATGATGAAACAGCTTAACAGAAAAGCCGAAAACTGGCTTGCCAATGCTGAAAAATGGAACACTGTTGCTGCATCTGTTTCCAATCTTCCCGCTGCTACAAAAGCATTCGGAGATGCATGGAAAGAGGTTTGCTTTAATCAGTTCCATGATATTCTTTGCGGATGTTCAATCATGGAAGCTTATGACGATGTCAGAGATTCCGTTGGATATGCAATGACGGTTGCCGCAAAAGAAGAAAATAAGGCTCTGCTTAAAATTGCAGGCTTTGTAAATACATGGCTTGACGGTGTTTCTGATTCTGTTTCCTGCAACGAGCGTCACCATTGCCGCAATCTTAAATTCCCCAGACCCGTTATTGTATTCAATTCTCTTTCGTTTGAGGTTGAACAGCCCGTCAGAACCTATCATCCTTCTGCAAGGGTAACGGATTGCGACGGAAATGATGTTCTTTTCCAGAATGTCCGTTCATCCCGTTCAAACGATTCTCACCTTGATACCGAATTCATCGCAAAGGTTCCTGCTCTCGGTTATGCAACCTATTGGCTGTGGCACGCCGATGCTGAGATTGAAGAATTTGAAAAGCCCGAAAGCGCATTGAAGTGTGACGGCTTCACAATCGAAAATGAGTTTATCAAGGTTGTTTTTGATGAGGAAACGGGTGGAATTTTAAGCATAGTCAATAAAGAGGACGGCTCGGAATATCTCGGCGGCGAAACCTGCGTTCCTCTTGTTGTTGATAACACAGAACCCGATACATGGGCTCATAATATCTTTAAGTTTGATAAGACAATCGGAAAAATGCAGCTTGAATCAATTGAGCTTGTTGAAAACGGTGATGCAAGAATTGTTGTCAGAACAAAGCATGTTTATAACGGTTCATATCTCAAGCAGGATTTCATTCTTGCAAGCGGCAGCAAGCTTCTGAGAGTTAAATGCAAGTCACTCTGGCAGGAGCCTCTCACAATTCTCAAAATGCCCGTTACAATATGCGGCAGCGATCCCATTTCTTCTTATGAGATTCCCGCCGGCTATATCAAACGTCCCTGCAACGGCGAAGAAGAGCCCGCGCTCACATGGGGTGATGTTACTGCTGAGGGCAGGGGAATTGCCGTTATCAGCGATTCCAAATACAGCTATGATTGCATTGATAATACTCTTCGTCTTACTCTTATCAGAAACTGCATTTTTGCAGACCATTATTCTGACAGACCTGATGCAGATTTCAACTATACCGATGAGGGTATGAACAGATTTGAATATGCTCTTTATCCTCATACAGGTGCAGCTGAATCAAGCGGCGTTCAGAAGCAGGCGGCAATGTTTAATAACAGACTTGTTGCAGTACCCGTTGGTTATCATAAGGGTACAGAACCTCTTAAGAAGAGCTTCATCAGCATCAATAAGCCCAATATTCAGCTTATGAGCTTCAAATTCTGCGAAGACGGCTCCGGAGATGCAATTATCAGGCTTTGTGAAACCGAGGGCAAACCCGTCAAAGCTGCAATTATCTGCGATATAATTGATGCAGGCTTCTATTCTGATTTCAGAAAGCTTGAAATCAAAACATTCAGAATCGATAAGGAAGGTTATGTAAAAGAAACTAACTTCCTTGAAGGAATACCCCAATAAATTTTTAAACGGAGCGGCTTTGTTGCTGCTCCGTTTTTGCATAAAATGCGTAAGCCGTATAAGAATATTTCAGAGTGTTGATGAATAACAGTTATTGAAAACCGCATCATTATGTGGTAAAATTCAATATTACTGAGGTGAATTAAATGAAAACAAACAAATTATCGGGTCTTGTTCCCGAGAAAGTATTTCGCTTTTTTGAGGAGATATCGATGATTCCGAGAGGCTCGGGGCATATGGAAAAAATCAGCGACTATTGCTGTGCTTTTGCATCTGCGAGAGGGCTGAAATATGTTAAAGACGATGTTTGCAATGTAATTATTTATAAAGATGCAACTGCAGGCAGAGAAAACGAGAAACCCGTTATAATTCAGGGTCATCTTGATATGGTATGGGAAAAATCTGCCGATTGTATGATTGACTTCGAAAATGACCCGCTTAATCTGAAAATTGACGGCGATTTTATTTATGCAGAGGGAACAACTCTTGGCGGCGATGACGGAATAGCCGTTGCCTATTGTCTTGCGATTCTTGATTCCTCCGATATAAGTCACCCTCCGCTTGAAATTGTTTTTACAGTTGATGAGGAAACAGGAATGTACGGTGCGGAAAATCTTGATGCGTCGCTTTTAAAGGGTAAGCGGATGATAAATATTGATTCCGAGGATGAGGGCACTCTCTGGGTCAGCTGTGCAGGCGGTGCAAGGGCTGATATAAGAGCAAGCTTTGAGCCTTTGTCCGTTAACGGTACTGTCTGCGAAATTGCTCTTACGGGGCTTCACGGCGGCCATTCGGGTGCAGAAATTCATAAGGGCTATGCAAATGCAAACAAGATTATGGGCAGAGTGCTCAAGGAAATTTACGGTAGCGTGGATTATTCTCTTGTTTCCGTAAACGGCGGAACAATGGATAACGCCATAACCCGTGAATGCAGATGCAAAATTGTTATTTCGAGCGAAAGTGAAGCCCTTTTCAAGGTTATTAACCGGCTTAATACTGCTCTGAAAAAAGAATTTTCAGATACCGACCCCGATCTTTCACTCAAAATCAAAAATGCAGATAATGAGAAATTTTGCATGAATAAAACGGATACCGAAAGAATTGTTGAGCTTTTGTGTGAATTCCCGTGCGGCGTAATTTCATGGAGTGCAGATATTGACGGTCTTGTTGAAACCTCGCTCAATCTCGGAATTCTTAAAACAGAATCAGATAACGTATCTTTCAGTTTTCTTTTAAGAAGCAGCAACGATTCAGAAAGAATCAAACTGACTGAAAAGCTTCTTTCAATTGCCAAAAAATATAACTGTTCTTGCAGAGTTCACAGCGAATATCCTGCATGGGAATATAAAACCGATTCGGTGCTTCAGACAGTTTTTGCAAAAACCTATAAGGATATTTTCGGAAAGGATATGACGGTAACCGCTATTCATGCAGGGCTTGAATGCGGACTTTTCTGCGGAAAAATCAAAGGACTCGATTGCGTTTCGTTCGGTCCCGATATATTTGATATTCATACTCCGCAGGAAAAGCTCAGCATCTCTTCCTGCGCAAGAATGTGGGAATATCTTCTTGAAATTCTGAAAAGACTCTGATTTTTGAAAATATCCGTATATCGCAGATTTTTATCAACCTGCCAATGCTCAGATAAAAATTTATAAGCTCGCTGGCATAAAGAATAAAAATATATCCTTTAACTGAGTATTTGGGAAGCAAAAACCAGACCATAACAACGCAAAGAGCAGAATCGATTATGTTATATCGCATCGACTGAACCTGTTGGTCAAGACCCTTGAGCATACCGTCGGTGACGGTATCCATATACATTATCGGAACAAGCGGTGCAAGTATTCTTATATACTGCACCGCTTCATCTGATTTATAGATTAAATCTGAAATCAGCGGAGCAAATGCAGCCATAATGAGCGCACAGAATAATGAATAAATAAGAGTTCTTCTTAAATTATTTTCAACCATGCGGCTGATTCCTTTTCTGTCATGTCTTTCATTTTTTGCTGCAAGCTCGGGAATGAGAAGCGCTGAAAACGATGTGAGCAATGCGCTCGGATAAAGCAAAACCGGCAGAGCCATTCCGTGGATATTGCCGTAAGCCGATAATGCACCCTCGCTTCCTGTTCCTGATTTTTTAAAGCCCTTGGGAATCAACAGATGTTCGACTGTGAGCAGTATGCTTCTTGCGCATGTTCCTGCGGCATCAGGCAGAGCAACACGAAGCATCCTTCTGAAATTAACGGATTTTTTATTGGTTTTCTTCGGAATTTTAATTTTTTTCAGTATGAATGAAAGCGAAAACGAAACCGCCTCCGCAGCCGTTGTTGCCGCAACAATTGCCATGCATGCGGATTTTATATCATAAACGTTGATTTTGTTGAGTATTAAAATTGCTACGGCGATTCTTGTAAACTGTTCTATTAACTGAATGAGTGAATATTGGGTTATAAGTCCGCTTGCAGTAAAATATCCGCTGAGTGAGGCTGACATTGCAACAAACGGCAGACTTAATGCGAGAATTTTAAGAGGTGATGATGCTCTGAAATCAGAAATCCAGTATTTGCCTGCTGCATCTGAAAATGCAAATAATACAACGCAGATAAATGTTCCGCAAACAAGTGCATAAACATCAAACATTTTCAGCGATTTATTGAGGTCATTCTTTTTGCCTGCGTTTATTTCAACCGTAACCCTTGTGCCTGCAAGTTTGATTCCGGCACATGAAAAAGTTACTGCCATTGAGTAAACCGTCATTATCAGCTGGAAAAGACCCATTCCTGCAGAGCCGATTTTTGATGTGAGATAGGCATTGAAGCTGACCATTATTGAACGCATAAGAAGGTTTGTTGCAGTCATTATCAGCGTGTTTTTCATAAGATTTGTTTTAATATTCATTTTATCACCGTACCTTTTGTTTAAATTTATATTGACAATAAAAAAATATTATGTTAAAATAACTGACAATTTAATAGCAAAAGCTGTGAAGGGGAGGGCGTCATAAAAAAGCTCTCAGAGAGTCGGCGGTAGGTGCAAGCCGATGAGCGGCAGATGAATGCTGTAGCCCCTGAGCTGAGGGAAGAAACCGCTTTGCGTGAGTAGAACCCTTCCGAGAATGCTGCGTTAGTGCAAAGGGCTTGTCAGAGTCCGAAGAGCGGCACTTTTAAAGTGCAATTTGAGTGGTACCGCGGGTATGATTTTTTTACTCGTCTCATTGATTTTATTTTAAATCCGTGAGGCGGTTTTTTTATGTCTCACAAAGAAAGGACGGTCATTATGGCAAAAGAACTTGCAACCAAGTATGATCCCAAAAACGTTGAAGACCGAATTTACGATTTTTGGCTCAAAGGTAAGTATTTCCACGCAAAAGTAGAACAGGATAAGAAGCCTTATACTATTGTTATTCCGCCCCCGAACATCACGGGTCAGCTTCACATGGGTCACGCTCTTGATAACACTCTTCAGGATATTCTTATCCGCTGGAGAAGAATGCAGGGCTATGATGCACTCTGGCTTCCCGGCACAGACCATGCTTCAATTGCAACTGAAGCAAAAATAGTTGAAACTATGAAAGCTGAAGGAATCAGCAAAGAAGATATTGGCAGAGACGGCTTCCTCAAGCGTGCATGGGCATGGAAAGAGCAGTACGGCGGCAGAATCATCGAGCAGCTTAAAAAGATGGGCTCATCCTGTGACTGGGACAGAGAAAGATTCACTCTCGATGAAGGCTGCAGCAAGGCAGTTCTTGAAGTTTTCTGCAGACTTTATGAAAAAGGTCTCATTTACAGAGGCGAAAGAATTATCAACTGGTGCCCCCATTGCCTTACATCAATTTCCGATGCAGAAGTTGAATACGAAGATCAGGCAGGTCATTTCTGGCATCTTCGTTATCCCTTCAAGGATGGCAGCGGTTATCTGATGCTTGCAACAACAAGACCCGAAACTCTTCTCGGCGATACAGCTGTTGCCGTTAACCCCAACGATGAAAGATATAAGGACCTTATCGGTAAAACTCTTATTCTCCCCATCGTTCACAGAGAGATTCCCGTTGTTGCGGATGAATATGTTGAAATGGATTTCGGAACAGGCGTTGTTAAAATTACTCCTGCTCATGACCCCAACGACTTTGAGGTTGGTCTTCGCCACAATCTTCCCGTTATTAACTGCATGACTGATGATGCAAAGATTACTGACGATTATCCCGCTTATGCAGGTATGGACAGATACGAAGCAAGAAAAGCTATCGTTAAAGATCTTGAAGCAGAGGGCGCACTTGTTAAAATTGAGGATTACAGCCACAATGTAGGCACATGCTATCGCTGCCACACAAGCGTTGAACCCAGAGTTTCAAAGCAGTGGTTTGTTAAAATGGCTCCTCTTGCCGAGCCTGCAATTGACTGCGTTAAGAGCGGCAAAACAAAGTTCGTTCCCGAAAGATTTGAAAAAACCTATTTCCATTGGATGGAAAATATCAAGGATTGGTGTATCTCCCGTCAGCTCTGGTGGGGTCACAGAATTCCTGCTTATTATTGCGCTGACTGCGGCGAAATCACCGTTGCAAAATCAGCTCCCGAATGCTGCCCCAAGTGCGGTGGCAAGGTTGAGCAGGATCCTGATACTCTCGATACCTGGTTCTCATCTGCTCTCTGGCCGTTCTCAACTCTCGGCTGGCCTGATGAAACTCCCGAGCTTAAGCATTATTTCCCCACTAACACTCTTGTTACGGGCTATGATATTATCTTCTTCTGGGTTGCCAGAATGATTTTCTCAAGCTGCGAGCAGATGAACAGCCAGCCGTTTGATACCGTATTCATTCACGGTATCGTCAGAGATGCGCAGGGCAGAAAGATGTCCAAATCTCTCGGCAACGGTATTGATCCTCTTGTAATCATTGATATTTACGGTGCTGGTGCTCTCAGATTCACTCTCGCAACTGGTAACAGCCCCGGAAACGATATGCGTTTCTCCGACGAAAAGGTTGGTGCAAGCCGTAACTTTGCAAATAAGATCTGGAACGCTGCAAGATTCATTCTTATGAATATTGACGGTAAGGATGTTAAATGCGAGCTTCCTGCTGAGCTTGCACTCGAAGATAAGTGGATTATCAGTCTTTTCAATACTCTTGCAAAAGAAGTAACGGAAAATCTTGAAAAGTTTGAGCTTGGCGTTGCCGTTGCAAAGCTTTACGATTTTATCTGGGATATCTTCTGCGACTGGTACATTGAAATTGCTAAAATCAGACTTCAGAAGGACGGCGCAGAGGCTCAGAACGCAAGACAGGTTCTTGTTTGGGTTATGAGCAACACACTCAAGCTTCTTCATCCCTTTATGCCTTTCATTACTGAAGAAATATGGCAGACTCTGCCTCATGACGGCGAATCAATCATGATTTCCGCATGGCCTGAATTCTGCGAAGCAAATGCTTATGCTGCAGAAGAAGCTGAAATGGAAAAGATTATGACAGCCGTTCGTGCTATCCGTAACCGCAGAGCGGAAATGAATGTTCCTCCCTCAAAGAAAGCAAAGGTTTATATTGCAACTGCCTATAAATCTACATTTGAGCAGGGCGGCGTATTCATGCAGAAGCTTGCAAGCGCATCCGAGGTTGAGGTTGCTGACAGCTTTGAGCTTGACGGTGCAGTTTGCATTGTTACCGAAGACGCAAAGATTTATATTCCCATGGGTGAGCTTGTTGATTTTGAGGCAGAAAAAGCAAGACTTCAGAAAGAGCTTGCTGCTGTTCAGAAGGACCTTGATTTTGTAAATAATAAGCTTTCTAATGAAAACTTTGTTGCAAAGGCTCCCGCAAACGTTGTTGCGGCTCAACGTGAGCAGAAAGCAAAGTATGAAGAAAAAATTGCAATGCTTAACGAAAGCATAGCAAAGCTCGGTTAATCAATCCGACCCCGAAGAAGCTTTCTTCGGGGTCAATATGCAGGTGAAATTATGAATTGTGCACAGGCAATTGAATATATCCATTCTCTTGAGAAATTCGGTATTAAGCCGGGTCTTGAACGCATTAAAGCTTTATGCGAAATTCTCGGTAATCCGCAGGATAAGCTTAAGGTTATCCATGTTGCGGGAACTAACGGCAAGGGCTCAACATCAACGATGATTTCAAATATTCTCATCAAAAACGGCTATAAAACGGGCTTGTATATTTCTCCCTATGTTTCCGATTTCAGGGAGAGAATACAGTTTAACGGCAATATGATTGAGCATTCGGAGCTTGCATATTGCGTTGAGAAAGTAAAAGAAGCTGTTGAGATTCTTCAGCAAAATGGTGAGCAGACAACCGAGTTTGAGGCTCTTACCGCAACTGCATTCGTTTATTTTGAAAGAAAGAAATGCGATTTTGTTGTGCTTGAGGTCGGTCTCGGCGGAAGATTTGATGCAACGAATGTTATCAAAGCTCCCTTTGTCAGCGTGATAACAAGTGTTTCGCTTGACCATACGGCAATTCTCGGCGATACCGTTGAAAAGATTGCTTTCGAAAAATGCGGAATAATCAAATTCGGCGCTGAAACCGTTGTTTATCCGTTCCAGCAAAGCGGAGCAATGAAAGTGATTGAAGAATCGTGCTCAAAAAAGTGTAACTCACTCCGTATTCCCGATATTAATAAGCTTCATATCGGAAAAGAAAGCATTGAAGGCACTTATGCCGAATATGACGGTATGGAATTTCTCGTGCCTCTTGCCGGTAAGCATATGGTTTATAATGCAATTACTGCAATTGAAGCAATCCGCTCTCTTTCAAGATTCGGAATAATAATTCCCGATGAAATTATCGTTTCGGGCATTGCTTCATCGGTTATGCCTGCCAGAATGGAGTTAATAAGAAAAAAGCCTGTTATTATTCTTGACGGCGGTCATAACGAAGGCTGCGCAAATGCTCTTGCAGATTATATCCGCAAGCATTTATCCGATAAACGCATTATCATGGTTTCTTCAATGATGGCAGATAAGGATTATAACGCTTATCTCAGAATCGTTGCTCCGTTTGCAAGCATTTTTGTTGCAACAAAAGCTGATGTGCCGAGAGCTCTTTCAAGCGATGAGCTCTGCGAAAACGCAAAAGCCTACTGCAACGATTGTTACAGCATTCCTGACCCTCTGAAAGCGATTCACGTTGCTGCAAATGTTACCGAAAACGATGATGCGCTGATTATCTGCGGTTCATTTTATCTTGCAGGAGAAATCAGAGAAAATCTGCTTAATTTATAAAGCTGCTACAATTCAACATATTTTTTATAATCAATCCTTTATCCTTTTGGGTAAAGGATTTTTTTATTTTCAAGGAGGTTAAAATGGCAGTTAAAATATCGGTTACTCCAATGAGAGTAACTGTATCAGTCAGCGGAGAAATTGACCATCATAATGCGGCTGTTATCCGTTATGAAGCCGATGAAGCAATTCAGGCATCGCTTTCCCCGAATGTGAGAATTGATTTCGGCGATGTGACATTCATGGACAGCTCAGGGATTGGTTTTGTTATGGGCAGATACAGAGTTGTTCAAAGCTACGGCGGCAACCTTGAGGTTGTTAATCTTTCGGAAAGAATTTATTCAATGATGAAGCTGGCAGGACTCGATAAGCTTGTAAAGCTTCGGAAAAAATGAGAAAGGAATTGTTATGAAACCGACAAATGAAATGAGATTGAAAATCGAAAGCCGTTCTGTTAATGAATCTTTCGGAAGAGCGGCAGTTGCTGCGTTTGCTTCGCAGCTTGATCCGAATATAGAAGAAATATCAGATATAAAAACTGCAGTCAGCGAAGCGGTTACTAACTGCATCGTTCATGCTTATTCGGATACTGTTGGGCCGATTTACATATGGTGCGGTATATATGAAAATGGAATAATTAAAATTAAAATCCGTGATACAGGCTGCGGAATTGATGATGTAAAAAAAGCAATGGAGCCTCTTTTTACAACCCTCGGCGGAGAAAGAGCGGGTCTTGGCTTTGCGGTTATGGAAAGCTTTTGCGATAAGGTGAAAGTCCGTTCAAAAAAGGGTAAAGGTACCGTTGTTACGCTTGAGAAGCAAATAAAAGGGCGGGATGAAGCTGATGCTTGAGGAAAAATCCCTTGACGATAAATTTATTGAAAGCAATCTCGGGCTTGTTCATTCCTGCGCAAACCGATTCAGAGGCAGGGGAGTTGAATATGACGATTTGTTTCAGGCGGGCTGTCTCGGATTGGTCAAAGCATCAAAAAACTTTGATGAGTCAAAGGGCTTTGCTTTTTCTACATATGCAGTTCCTGTTATTCTCGGCGAAATAAAGCGGCTTTTCCGTGACGGAGGTTCGGTTAAAATCGGAAGAGCACTTAAAGAGAAATCAAGGCTTGCCGTTGCAAAGCAGGAAGAAATAACGGTAAAGCTCGGCAGAGAGCCAACTATATCTGAGCTTGCGGAATCAATGAACATTGAGCCGTCAGAAGCAGCAATGCTTCTGAATGCATCTGCTCCCGTTGCATCGTTAACTGCAGTAAATGATGAAGAAAATCAGTTTGATTTACCTGTTGAATCGCATGAAAAAGAAGTTTCCGATTCAATTGCTCTGAATCAGATTCTTGAAACACTTGATGAACGTGATAAAAGAATAATACATCTGCGCTTCTATATGAATAAAACTCAATCGGTAACTGCAAAGCAGCTCGGAATGACTCAGGTACAGGTTTCAAGACGAGAAAAAATAATTCTTGAAACAATCAGAAAGAAAATGGAAATATAGCATTGACAAAAGACCTTTTACGGGTTTAAACTTATTATGTTTGAATATCCGTACGGAGGTCTTTTATTATGATTAAAACAATTCCCGATGGCGTATATCCGACCATGATAACACCATTTACAACCGATAATAAAATTGATTATAACGGTGTTGAACAGATTCTTAATTGGTATTCCGAAAACGGTGTTGACGGCGTTTTTGCCATCTGCCAGTCAAGCGAAATATTTTTTCTTTCTTTTGAAGAAAGACTGGAGCTTCTCAAGTTTATCATGAATCATCTGCCGAAGGGCATGAGCGTTGTTGCATCGGGTCACACAGCCGATGACCTTGACACCCAGATTTATGAGGCTAACGCTTTCATTGCCGAGGGCATTGATGCATATGTATTTATTGCAAACAGATTTGCAAAGCAGGATGAAGATGATTCTGTTTTTCTTAAAAATTATGAAAAAATGGTTTCGTCAATTCCCGAAATCGCTCTCGGAATTTATGAATGTCCCTATCCTTATAAGCGTCTTATGAGCCCCGAAACTTTACGTCAATGCGCTCTCGACGGCAGACTTAAATTCCTCAAGGATACCTGCTGCCGGATTGAGCAAATCAAAGCAAAGCTTGCTGCTGTTGACGGTCTTGGTTTGAAGATTTATAACGCTAACTCCGCAACGCTCCTTGAATCTCTTGAAGCTGGATGCGCAGGCTTCTCGGGTGTAATGGGTAATTTCCATCCGGAGCTTTATTCATGGCTTTGCAAGAATTATAAATCTGAACCTGAAAAATCAAAAGAGGTTCAGGCGTTCCTCGCTTTTGCTTCTCTTGCAGAATGTCAGCTTTATCCTGTTAACGCAAAATATCATCTTGGTCTTTGCGGACTTGACATCGGTTATGATGCAAGAGTTAAAAGTGCATCGCTTTTCTCCGAAAGTAACAAAAAAGAAATTGAACAGATGTATACGGTTGAACAGATTTTTAAGAAATCGTTCAACATTGGCTGATGTTACAAATTTCGCCTTTTTATTTTTAAATTATTGTTGATTTTAAAAAATATATATGATAAAATATTCTCGGTAATATGCTATTAATAACATATGTTTGGAGGAATTCAAAATGGCACAGAAAAAGACCGTATTCCTGACCGGTGCTTCAGGCACAATGGGTTGGGAAGGCTTCCAGCAGCTCTACGCAAAGAAAGACAAATTCAACATCGTAGTTCTTCTCCGTGACAGCCAGAAGAACAGAGACAAGTTCGCAAAGTATATGAACGACCCCGCAGTTAAGATTGTTTGGGGCGACCTTAAAAAGTATGAAAGCGTTCTTGAATGCGTTAACGGCGCAGATTACGTTCTTCACGTTGGCGGCATGGTATCTCCCTCTGCTGACTATTTACCCATTGCTACAATCAAAACAAACGTTGGCGCAGCTCAGAACATCGTTAAGGCTGTTAAGGCTCAGCCTGATCCCGATGCAATTAAGGTTGTTTATATTGGCACTGTTGCTGAAACAGGTGAAAGAGACGACCCCATTCACTGGGCAAGAACAGGTGACCCTGTTAAGATCAGCGTTTATGACCACTATGCAACAAGTAAGGTTATTGCTGAATCCGTTTTTGCTGAATCAGGTCTTAAATATTGGGTTTCTCTCCGTCAGTCAGGTATTCTTTATCCTGAAATTCTTAAGAACATGGAACCCATCATGTATCACGTTGTTATCAACGGCGTTCTTGAATGGGCAACTGTTGAAGACTCAGGCCGTCTTCTTGTTAACGTTTGCGGCGATGACGTTCCCGAAGAATTCTGGAGAAGATTCTATAACATCGGTTCAGGTGCTGCTTACAGAATCACAAACATGGAATTTGAAGAGCTTCTTCTCGGTAAGTGCGGTCTCGGTCTCGGCGATCCCAAAAAGCTCTTTGATCCCGACTGGTTCATTACCCGTAACTTCCACGGTCAGTGGTATCTTGACTCTGACGTTCTTGAAAATTATCTCCATTTCAGAGCTAATGTTCCCATCAAGCAGTATTTCAAGAGCATGATGGATAAGGTTGAATGGTTCTATAAGCTTGCTTTCCTCGCAAAACCCTTTGCATTTGCAGTTAAGCCCTTCATGAAGAAGATTGCTCAGACCGAAATTTACGGTACACTCTGGTGGAGAGCAAATAACGTTACTCCCAGAATCAACGCTTATGTCGGTTCAAAAGAAAAGTGGGATGCAATCGGCAGCGATTGGAGCAAGGTTAAGGTTTACCGTCCCAATGACGATCCTTCAAAGGCTCTTGTTCTTGATCACGGTTATGATGAAACCAAGGACTTCGATTCACTTACACTTGAAGACCTTCAGAAGGCAGCTGCTTTCAGAGGCGGTGAATGCCTTGCAACTGAAATCGTTGATATGTATACTCCCATTCTTTGGAAATGTGCTCACGGTCATGAATTTATGATGTCTCCCAACCTCGTTCTCCGTGGCGGTCACTGGTGCCCCGAAGTGCTTCCCTCAAGCCTCGAAAAGGCTGAGCAGAAGAAATTCCGCTGGGCATATGATGACGAAGCAAAGGTTAATCCCTTCTTCGCTCAGGTTTGGTATCCTCTTCATGATAAGGATGAAAACAACGTTTATACAGAAGAAATCTATAAGGATTTCGATGAATATAAGAAATAATTCAATTAATTGCGGCGTCCTTGAAAAAGGGCGCCCTTTTTATTTATTTTAGTATTGTAACTTTATTTTATATATGATAAAATATAAATAACTATAATTGAAAGGGAGTTTTTAAAATTTGAAACATGTTAAAACTCTTGTTTCCGTTTTTCTTGTTTTTGTTTTGATTGTTCTTTCTGCATGCACTCGCACGGTTGAATCAGGAGATTCAGAGCTTGTTATCGGTGTTGAAGATATAACCGGAATTTTCAATCCACTTTATGCTGAAACAGAAGCTGACAGAATAATTTCATCCCAGGTTTTCGGCAGCATTCAAAGGCAGGATACCGATAACGGTCTTGTCAACTATTGCGGCGGAATCTCTTATGAATATTCAGGCGAAAATCAGGTTAAATATACAGTTACTCTGCGTGACGATATGTTTTTTTCTGATGGATCTCATGTTTCAATTGACGATGTTATTTTCTTTTATCATCTGATTTCTGATGCAACCTATGACGGAGTTTATTCCGATTGGTATTTTAATGATATTGTCGGACTTAAAGAATATTATTATGACGATAAAAATTATACTGATTCTTTAGATGAATTAGAAAACACAGTTATAAATAACTATTCCGCCGATACTATTTCGAAATCTGATTATATAGGTTATCTTATCGGCACAAAACTTGAAGGCAGATTCAATGCAGGTCTTGATGCAGCATCTCCCAACGGTAAAACATGGCGCGATTATTTTGAATCAATCGGTTATGCCGAAGAAATTGAATCTCTCGGAACATCCCCATCAGAAGCGCAGCTTCTTTCTGTAGCTGCAAGAGCGGAGGTTGAAAACAACCCTCTTTCATATAATCCGCAACCGTATTTCAGAGAAATTCTTATGAGTGAATATCTTGGTTCAAATTATTCTGACGGAATCGATGTTTCTTCGATTTCGGGTATCACAAAAGTTAATGATTATTCCTGCACAATTCTTTTTAATTCAGGTAATATTAATGCAGTTTCCGAAATAAATGTTCCGATTATTTCTAAAGCGCTTTATGCTGTTGATTATATCAAAGGCGGCGCATCTGATTTAAAAAGCAAAACTGCTCTTGATATAGGCTCAGGTCCATATAAAATCAACAAAAAAGAAGACGGTACGGTTTATCTTGCATTTAACGAATATTATCACGGTTCAAAACCTGATTTTACGGCGCTTAAATTCACAGACCTTTCAAAAGACGGCATAGATCCTGTTGAATCGATTAAAAAGGGTGATGTTGATATCATAAGTGTTTCAGCTTCGGATGCAGTTATGAAAAGCCTTGAATCCGATAAAATCAAAACCGTAATTTCCAATAAAAAAAGTTATGTTTCGGTTTTCTTCAACACAAAAAAGCTTGATGTCGGTGCAAGAAAAGCGCTGTCAGGTCTTTGCAATATAAATAATCTGCTGTCTGATGAGATAGGCAGATATTATACGGCGGTTTATATGCCCATGAGCATAAGATTTCCCGAGTATCCTTCGCAGGTTATTTCACCGGTTTATTCCGAAAACACATTTTTAACCTACACGCAAATGAATCCTGATGCAATAAAAAAGATATCTGCATATTACTGCGGTGAAAAAGATTCCGTTGAATACAGAATTCTTGAAAGTCTGAAAAACACTTTATCGGATAAAGGTATTATTCTTAATATTGTTTTGGCTGACATATCAGAGCTTTCGGATGCAATTGCATCCGGCAATGCTGATTTATGGATAACCGATGTTTACGATATGCCGACCTGTGATAAGTATGATTATTATAACAGCAACGGTTCGATGAATATGACGGGTATCAGTAATCAGGAGATTGATTTGCTTACGGAAACAATCCGTAAATCAACAGGATTCTCCGATAGAGAGGAAATGACAAAACGGCTTCTGAATCTTGTTATGGAGCAGGCTGTTGAATGCCCTCTTTATCAGCTCCAGACCGTAACTGCATATAATACCGATAAAATCTCGCAGAATTCTTTTGGCGAAAACTTTAATTATGACGGGTTCACATTTGTTTTACCGTTACTGAAAAAGAGCTGAACGAAAGGATGATTCGATATGGCAAAGATTTTTTCTGCGGCTGCAATTGCTGCAGGCGTAGCAGCTGCTGCAAAATATCTCAAGGATAAAGATATTGCTCCCGTAAAGGCTGCAAAAAGGGCTGTTGATTCCCTTAAGCTGACTTATCCTGTAAACGAAACTTATAATAACGGAGTTGCTTTAACCCCTCCTATGGGCTGGTCAAGCTGGAATCTTTTCAGAAATAAAATCAGTGAAGAATTGATTTATGAAACTGCAAAAGCAATGAAAGAAAGCGGGCTTGCCGATTGCGGTTATCAGTATGTTAATCTGGATGACTGCTGGCAGTCATCCATGAGAGATGAAAACGGCAGGCTGCAGGGAGATCTGGTTTCTTTTCCCAACGGTATCAAATCGCTTGTTGAAAAGGTCAATGATCTCGGTTTAAAGCTCGGCATTTATTCTTCAAACGGCACTCTTACTTGCGAAGATCTGCCTGCAAGCCTCGGCTATGAATCGGTTGACGCCGATACCTTTGCCGAATGGGGCGTTGAATATTTCAAATATGATTTCTGCCATAATGTCATTATCCCTTCAAAAGCTCCTATTATTGAGAAGATAACAATTTCTCAGGCTGGCTCCAACGCTGAGCAGGTTTATCTTGCACAGGATGCAGTGCTTTCGGGCGATGCTGAAATCATTGAAGATTCACGTCTTAAATCGGGCAAATGCATCACGGGCCTTTCTTCAAATTCCGGTTCATGTGAATTCGCAAATGTTAATGTTGAAGCGGACGGCGAATATATTCTTACTCTTTGCCTTCGTAAAAAGAATAACAGCAATAAATATGCTGAAATTCTCGTTAACGGCAAAGATATTTATAAAGCTAATGTGCCGGCAACAAAATCGTTTACTCCCGAAGGCAGACATCAGCTTAAAATTAATCTTAAATCAGGCTCGAACAGCATAAAAATTTATAACCCCGTTTGTTCAAGACGTGACAGCGCCGCCATTCAGTATACAAACATGGGTAAAGAGCTGAAAAGAGCTACAAGAGAATATTCAGAAAAGAACGGTGTTCCCGAAAAGAAAATTGTATTTTCTATCTGCGAATGGGGACGCAATCTGCCGTGGCAATGGGCAGGTCAGGCAGGCAACCTCTGGAGAACAACGGGCGATATCAGACCCGTATGGGCTTCTGTTATCGGCATATATGAGTTCAACGTGCTTCTTGATAAATATGCTTCAGTCGGTAACTGGAATGATCCTGATATGCTTGAGGTAGGCAACGGTAATCTTACATATGATGAAAATAAATCTCATTTCACCCTTTGGTGTATGATGGCCGCTCCTCTTATTCTCGGTAATGATATCCGTGATTTTATCAAATCTGACGGAACAATTGATTATGACAACCGTGCATATCAGATTCTTACCAATAAAGAGGTTATTGCAATTGACCAGGATTCTCTCGGCGTTCAGTGTAAAAGAGTCAGAACAAACGGAGCGGAGGATGTTCTTGTTAAGCCTCTTTCAAATGATGAATTTGCTCTTTGCTTCTTTAATAAAGCAAGCTCAGGCACAACAATGAAATATTCGGTTAATGATGTTGTTGCAAGAGCTTTTGTTTCCACTCCTTATTCAGAAAAGTATACTGTTAAAGAGCTCTGGAGCGGAGAAGAATTTGAAACAACAGATATCATTGAATCTGATGTCAATCCTCACGGAGTTAAAATCTATAAAGTGAGGGCTGTATAAAATGTTATTTGAAAATGAAGATAAACTGTTATTTGGTAACGGAGCAGGGGATTATTCAATTCCGCTCGTAAGGCTTGATGTTATGCCTGAAAATACTCCCGATGAACTGAAATATCTTTACGATTTTTCAGTTATCGATAATGGGCTTGACTATATAGGCCACCCTGATGCCGTTTTGCTTAAGGATGGCAGCATACTTGATGTTTATCCCTCAGCTCACGGAAAAGGCGCTATAAGAAGCCGTATAAGCCGTGACGGAGGTTTAACCTATACCGATTCAATAAAGAATCAGCCTGAATCATGGAAAATATCAAGAGAAACTCCAACTGTTTACCGTCTTGAATTTGCTGACGGCACTCCCGATAAAATTCTTTTGACATCAGGTAATCCCGATTGGCGTGACGGTGAGGGAACAATCGGCGGTTTTAATTTTTCTCTTTCCGATGATGAGGGAAAAACATGGAGCGAATTTGAGCTTGTATTCTCAAAAAATGATAAGGTAACCGTAATTCCGACGGTAGCTATGGCGTCGCTTACAAGGCTTAAGGAAAACGGAAAGTTTGTTGATAAATGGATGGGGTTCTTCCATGATGCATCTTTTGTCAACTATAAAACTATTCTTTCTTTTGTTGAAGATAAGCCCGTTTGGAGTGACCCTGAGCCTTATTTTTCAGAGCACAGAGCCATTGAGGAAAAGGCAAATATGTGCGAGGTTGAGGTTATCCGCTCCGATAAGGGTCAGGGAGATGAGCTTTGTCTTATTGCCAGGAGCAATAACAAGAGCTATAATTCGCTTATTTCGTTTTCAAAGGATGAGGGAAAAACATGGTCTGACCCTGAGTTTGTTCCGTCAGCTCTTAACGGAGAAAGACATAAAGCCGACTATACCTCTGACGGACGTCTTTTCATAACCTTCCGTTCAATTGAAAGAAGCAAGGAGAAAATAGAGAAATACTCAGCTGAAAACATGAAAAACTGGTTCAGCGAAGGTTGGGTTGCATGGGTAGGTACATTCGATGACCTGAAAAATGGCAGGGAGGGTCAGTACAGAATTAAGCTTGCTCACACTTATCTTAAGAATCAGAAAGCTCCTGAACTTTCAGCAAACGCAGATACGGGCTACTGCGGCAACGTTGTATTTCCTGATGATACAATCGTTACGTCAACCTACGGTGCGTTTGGCGAAAAGAATTCAGACGGCAGCTATAAAACTTATGTTGTTTCTAAAATAATCAGATTAAACGATGTTGATAAACTGATTAAATAATAATATAGGAGGAAAAATTTTATGGGACTTATTAAAGCAGGAATCGGAGCACTCGGCGGTGTACTCGCAGACCAGTGGAAGGAATTTTTCTACTGCGAATCACTCGAAAATGATGTGCTGATGGTGAAAGGCACAAAGAGAGTCGGCGGCAGAAGCTCCAACACAAAGGGCAGTGACAACATCATTTCCATCGGCTCGGGTATTGCTGTAGCAGACGGTCAGTGCATGATTATCGTTGGACAGGGCAAGGTTGTTGAGGTTTGAGCAGTGCCCGGCGAATTCACTTACGATTCATCAACAGAGCCTTCAATTTTTGCTGGCAAATTCGGTGAGAGCCTTAAGAATACTTTCAAGGCAATCGGCAAGAGATTCACATACGGCGGTGACACAGGCAAGGATCAGAGAGTTTATTATTTTAACACAAAAGAAATTCTCGATAACAAATTCGGCACAGCAAATCCCTTTATGTTTGAGGTTGTGAACAAGCGCCTTAACATGGCAAGAACTGTTCAGGTCAGATGCAACGGTATCTATTCATACAGAATTACAGATCCTCTTCTTTTCTATACAAAAATCGCAGGTAATGTAAGCGATGAATACAGAAGAGATGAAATTGATATGCAGCTTAAAACAGAGTTCATTTCTGCTCTTCAGCCTGCTTTTGCAAAGCTTACTGAGCTTGAGCTCCGTCCTGCACAGATTCCTGCACACACAAATGAGCTCAAGGATGCAATGAACGAAGCTCTCAAGGTTGAATGGACAGACCGCAGAGGTATTTCCGTTGAATCTATCGCGCTTAATCCGATTACTCTTACACCCGAAGATATGCAGAAGATTAATCAGATGGAAGATGCTGCAACACTTGGTTCAAATCCCTTTATGATGGCAGGCAGAATGACAGATGCTCAGGCAAATGCTATGGAAGCTGCCGCTGCTAACGAAAACGGTGCAATGATGGGCTTCATGGGTATGAACATGGCTATGAATGCAAACGGCGGCTTCAATGCTGCTCAGATGTATAATGCAGGCGTACAGCAGCAACAGCAGACGGCACAGCAACAGGCAGCAGCGGCACCTGCACAGGCAGCTCCCACAGCACCTGCTGCAGGTTGGAAATGCGCTTGCGGAGCAACAAACAGCGGCAAATTCTGCATCGAATGCGGTTCACCCAAGCCTGCTGAAGCAGAAGGCTGGACCTGCGCTTGCGGTGCAGTTAATAAGGGTAAATTCTGTCCTGAATGCGGAGCAAAGAAGCCTGCAGGTGCACCTCTTTACAGATGCGATAAATGCGGCTGGCAGCCCGATGACCCCAAGAATCCTCCGAAGTTCTGCCCTGAATGCGGCGATATTTTCGATGATAATGATGCTAAATAATTAAATGAAAAAACGCACAGCCGATTGATTTCGACTGTGCGTAATTTTTATATCAGAAAATAACTTTTTCAGGCATACCGCCGTTTTCTCTTGAACGGTCAGCAAGAAAAACTGCAAGATGACCTGAAAGCGAATCATGAATGTTTGTGCAGGAAACGCTGGTTTCTTCATTTCTGCAATATGCAACAAAATCTCTTACAAGGTCAAGGTCGCCGCCGCCGTGAGTATCGTTATTTATTTTTAAATCATAAACGGTATCATCGTGCTCACAACCGGGACGGGGATCGATTTTTGAAACGGTAAATTTGCCTTTTTCAAAATCACCTTTAATAACACCCTTTGTGCCCGAGATAAAGATTGTTCTTGTGCCGTAGCTCGTGCCGCCAACCATGGTGTGCGTGCCGGTTGCGCCGCTTTCAAAAAGAACATTAACGCTCTGGTGGTCAACAACATTGTTATCGCTTTTAAATGCACAAACTCCGTAAGGGCTTGTTTTAAGAAGATTGATTTTATCCTCAATTGTGGGATTTTCAATGTTTTCAAGAGCATCCCAAACATAGAAAGACCATCTGTCAGGGTGGTCAATATAGAGCCTTTTTGCGGAATAAAGACAATCTTCAACAAGGGGACAGTCAACAAGGCATCTTGTGCCTGATTTTTCGGGAGCGTTTGCCTTGACAAATTGCATGTTGTTGCCGAAACTTGAAATAACGGCAGGCTTTGTTTCTCCCATAAGCCACATCATGATATCGAGGTCATGACAGCATTTTGCAAGCAGCATGGAGCTGTGACACTTTTCAAAATTGTTCCATTTGCCTCTGACATGGCTTGTGGACATATGATGATAACTGACGTATTCGCAGGTCTGAATGCTGATTATGTTTCCGATTTCACCTGAAAGAATAATATCTTTAATCTTTCTGTAAAAAGGTGCATAACGAAGAACAAAGCAAACCATAACTTTTCTGCCGCATTCATCCGCAACTTTGACAAGCTTTCGCGCTTCATCTTCGTTAACTGCAAACGGTTTTTCAAGAAGCACATCATAACCTGCTCTGAGCAGGGGAACTGTTGTTTCTATATGGATATGGTCCATTGTGCCGTTGATTACAGCATCTGCAAATTTAGGGGCTTTTGCAAGCTCCTCGGCAGTTTCAAAGCATTTGTCAGCAGGGATATTGAATCTCTTTGCTATTGAGCTTCTGCGACGGATATCGGGGTCAGCAACGCCGACAATTTCCATTTTGTCGCTTTCAAGCTCTGCAAGCTGAGCGTATGTAAGGCTGCGGTGACCTCCGCCGACAATTATTGTTTTTAAGGGTTTACGATTCATAATATCATATCCTTTCAACCCGTGAAACTTTACCACATATCAATGCAAATTTCAAGAGCAAAAGCGGATAATTATACCGTTTCTTCAATTTTTATTTTTATATTTTCATTATCGGAATTAACAGCCTGCTGCATTTCGTGCCTGCGCACCATTAATTCGGAGTACATCTGTTCACGGAGCTTTCCGGAAAGGGGATAAAGGAATTTGGGAATAACTGCAAGAATGCCTGTAAGCTGGGGAATTCCCGTGCAAAGAGCAAACAGCCACCATTTGGTTTTATCGGTCTGTGTGCCGATGGTTATGCCCTGCTTATAGCCGATTCCGTCAAGAATAAGGTTTTTTGCGGAATTCATAACAAGTGTCTGCAGCTTGGTTATAAGGTTTCTGGCAACGCCGATTGTTGCTTCAACTCTGTAGCCGTTTTTCCATTCGCAATAGTCCATCGCTTCGTTATAAAGCTCTGCTTTAACAACCTTGCGGATACCGAAAGCCCATTTATCAAACCACGCCTGAACACCGAAAAGGATTGTCATAAGCAGCGGCTTTTGATAATTCTTTCCGATTGAGCCGATTGCAAACAGAAGCAGATAC
Source organism: Acutalibacteraceae bacterium (assembly GCA_045589555.1). Classification (GTDB taxonomy): domain Bacteria; phylum Bacillota; class Clostridia; order Oscillospirales; family Acutalibacteraceae; genus CAG-177. The sequence goes on along the minus strand of JAZNPG010000007.1, from coordinate 15,319 downwards.
CAGAATCTTGTATATAAATCCTCAAAGACCCAGATAGCTTTTGATGAAAATTTATCTCTGATAGGTTTAACAAATGCGTAGCTGATGCTTCCGTTAAGACCTGACGGAATATTCGCGATTGTCAGAAGTGAAGCTGAACCGAGAACGTCTATGAAATAGTTTGTGTTACTTCCGCTGACGCTGAAGCCTCCGAGAAAATCGGAAATTGTAATCAGTAACACGGGATAGTTATTGATTACAGCTTTTAAGCCCTGCTTTACGCTCGGAGCTTCAACTGACTGCATAACTCTTTCTTTTGAAACGATGAAGAAATATAAAGTAAATGCCGATGATATAATGCTTGTTCCAAGACCCATTGCAAGAAATACATTCTGTAGCTTCCACTTAAGAATACCATTGTTTATTAGGTCAAGCAAAACGCCCATTATGTAGTTCGGCATATCTTCGCCCATGTATCCCGTAAGCAGCTCAGCCATGGTTATAAGCCGCGCCCTGTCATTCGGATGCGGAGTAATTGTTGTCATATAACCTGCTTTTGCAATGCTTGTAAATGTGCCGCCTGTTTCGTTGACTACATTGAAAGCAAAGAAATAAATCAACTTCGGTAAATAAGTGGCGGATGCTCCGGGAAAGAAAAAGGGGATGAGCCAGTAAAATGCGCCGATAAGAGTCATGGGAATCTGAAAGGATATCAGATAAGGTCGGAATTTACCCCAGCGTGTTCTTGTTTTATCAACAAGAGCTGCAATAATCGGGTCATTAACAACGTCCCATATACCTGTCAGCATGCTGACAAAAGCATTGGTTTTAAAATCAATTTTAACAACATCCCAGATGTATCGGTCAGTAAACTGACCGATATTGAAAGCATTGGAAAAGTCATTAAGAAGATAAGCGATTGTTTCTTTGGTGCCTACATACCGCCTGTCATGAACCTTGAATTCGCTCACACTGCGGTTAGGTTGATTGTTCATACGGATAAGCCTCCTTTTTATAAAAGAAAGTAGGATATCGGTAAAAGAATAAATACGCCGCAGAAAACTGCGGCGCACTGATTGCTAAATAAACTTAAATGTGCTGATGCTTATTTAAGGTTTTTAACTGCCTCTTTAAGAGCATCCATTTCATCTTTGCTCAATGTAACGCCCTTGCCCATTTTCTCGTGGTCAGGAGCCCATTCACGGATATCGTATTTGGGATCTCTGCCGTTCCAGCTGATGAGGTTAAGTTCCTTTGTCCAACCCTTGGGGTTTTCGGAAAGAACAGCTACGGATTCAACGATTTCATAAGTAAATTCAGGCATGTGTTTTCTCCTTTCAAGTTTTATACATGTTTATTATAATATAAAATATTTTACTTGTAAATATATTTTTAAATATTTTTTTAAATAATATTAATCTTTTTTCGCATTATTCTGATGTAACTGTAATATTTTGGACAGGTGTTGAATAATATTTTCATGAAAACTGATTTAAGGAGAGATAACATGAAGTTTAATACCGAATTAAAAACACTCGGTTTTTGCGAAACTGTTTTTGAATCTGCAGCAGAGCAGGCTCTTGATGCAGATATCAGCTTGCCCGATTATTGCCCCGAAATCAAGCGTATTCTTAAATGTTGTGTTTGCAGCGATGTGATATCTGTTCAGAATTCAAACGGTAAAATTACAGCACAGGCAAATGCAACCGTCAGAATTATTTACATAGGTGATAACGATTCAACCGCAGCCTTTGAGCAGGTTTATCCTGTTCAGAAAATTGCTGAGTCCGATAAGGTTACATCTTCATGCGCTGTTGATGTCAGGATAAATACGGATTATGTCAATTGCAGAGCGGTCAGCCCGAGAAGAGTTGATATCAGAGCTATGCTTTCATTTATGTTTAAGGCCGCAAAAAAACACGAGGAAACCGTTATGAGCGGAATCAGCGGCTCGGGAATTCAGGTGCTTTCAGATTCATATAATTATCTTAACCTTACAGCTTTAACTGAAAAAGCATTTAATCTTACAGAGGTTATTGAGCTTCCCGATGACAAACCTGTTATCGGCAGAATTCTTAATTCTTCAGCATGCGTTATTTCCAAAGAAACAAAGCTTATCAATAATAAAATGCTTCTCAAGGGAGATTGCTTTATCAAAGTATATTATTTTTCAGACGGTAATTCTGTTATTGAATCAGCCGAGCATTCCATTCCCGTAAGCCAGATTATTGAAGTTGACGGTGTAAATGAAAGCTGCGAAACAAATATTATTCTTAATGTTACATCCTGCGAAGCGGCTGCAAAGGTAGATTCATCGGGCGAAATGAAACTTGTTGACCTCAACATCAGAGTATCGGCTCGTGTTATGGCGTTTGAAAATATGGATGTTACTTTAATTAGCGATGCATACTCAACCGATTGTGAAATCAGCAGCAGCTTCAGAAGCATTGAGATGCTTAGCAGCAATTCGTCATTTGATACATCGTTTACAAACAAAGTTGTGCTTGAAAGCATCGGTGTAAGTGTTGATTGTGTGAATGCAGTTTGGTGTAACGATTTGAAATACGCTTATTCGCTGAAAAACAACAAATGCATATTCAGCGGCATTTATCAGGCAACAATTATTTATAAAGATTCAGAAAAACAAACAGGAATAATTCAGAAGCCTGTTGAATTTGATTATTCTGTTGGTTTGAAACAGCCTGCAGAGAGAATAGTTTGCTATCCTTCATTGCAGATTACGGGCTGCTCTTGCTCAGTTGCCGGAGAAAGCAAGCTTGAAATAAAAACAGAAATCTGTATTTCGGGAATTGTCGTTACAAATAAAATTGTAAAGTATATCAGCAATGTTGAAGCTATTGCAGACGGAATCAAAGCAGATGATAACTGTGCTTTGACTCTTTATTTCACAGATGAAAATGAGAAAATCTGGAATATTGCAAAAAAATATAAAACAACTGTTGAGGCGATTGCTCAGGAAAACGGTATTGAGTCGGATATAATGGAGGCAGGTAAAATATTGCTTATTCCGAGCGTTTGATTTTTTGTATTTTCAGCTTTTTTTTCGGCAAAATAATCAGGAAATATTATTTGCTGAAAGGATAATGAAAATGTCAATATTGAATATAACAGATGAAAGCTTTGAAAAAGAAATCAGAAACTATAACGGAACGGTTCTGATTGATTTTTTTGCACCGTGGTGTTCTCCGTGCAAGAGTTTGTCACCTGTTATTGAATCGGTCGCAAGGAATGCAGGCGACGGCATAAAGGTTTGCAAGGTAAACGTAGATTCCGAAAAAGAGCTTGCAAAAAAATTTGACATAATGAGCATTCCTACTCTTGTTGTTATGAAAAACGGTGAAATAAAAAACCGCAGTATCGGAGTAACGGGCACAAAAGCGATTATGGATATGCTGTACTGAGTTTAAAAATTAGACAAATTGAGGATATTGTGTATTGAACTGAGTTCATAATTCTGTTATAATATGTTCACAGTTTAAGGCTGTATAAAACAAAGGGAGGACAAAAAAATGACAGAATTTCTTACAACTCTTACCTCAATGGTAACAGGCCTTCTTGATTTTATCAAGGGCTCAGAAGGCATTCAGATTCTTGACATGGTTAAGGATATCCTTGTTTATGTTAAGGAATTTGAAGCAGCAGGCATCATTGAAATCATTAAGAATTTCATCGCCGGCTTCCCCATGCCTCTTTAATTCAGCAAGGAAAAGCGCAGCTTCGGCTGCGCTTTTATCTTTTTGCACGGTAAATTTTTTTGAAAATGGTCTTGATTTTTAGTTAAATATATGATAATATATCTATCAACCGCTTGGGGGTGTAGCTCACTTGGGAGAGCGCTTGAATGGCATTCAAGAGGTAAGGGGTTCGATCCCCCTCATCTCCACCAAAAAAGAAGGTAGCATATGCTGCCTTCTTTTGCATATCGGAGGAATATTTATGATATTTGATTTTTTAAAACGTAAAAAGAAGAGTATTTATGATGATTCATTTTTATCTGAAGAAAATAAGCAATGGAATAAAATGTGGGAAATGTGGTCAAACGGTGAAATTGATTCTCCATATAATGAGCTTATGAATTATCATGGCGAAGTCAGCAACGGAGGCCATTCTCAATATTTTGTAAATACAGATAATTGCGGCGATTTAAATAAAGAAATGTCTGCATTGAATGACATTCTTCCCGACATTTTAAAAGAAAATCTTAAAGCTGCATATGAGGCGCATTTATTGCTTGAAAAAGACGAATCAGATTTAAATGCAGAATCCGTTATACAAAAATGTGATGATTTATTCTTTGAAAATGAAAATCTTATCATTGATATTTTGAAAAAATTCTGCATGGAGATTTAATTGTTGAATTTTTATTTGCACCGCAGTTTTATTAGTACGGTGCTTTTGTTTTTACAAACGTATAATTATTTGATATATAGAATATCGACAATTCAATCCGGAATACTTAAAGCCCATACAGATTTTAAAATCTGCATGGGCTTTATCAATCATATAAATATTTCAGCTATAAATCCGAGTATTAAAGTAAAGAAAGCGCTTATTTTCTCAAGAATTGTTTCTGCACTTTTGTAATCAACATCAAAAGAAGCTTTTTCGTTTCCTTCTTCAGCTGTAAATCTGATATGGTCAATGCTCAGATCCGATTCGCCTTCAGCTTCAAAATTAAAAACTATTCCTGTTGTTCTTTCGAGTTTATCATTTGTAAGTGCAATTCCGAATCTGTTGCCGTTGATGTAAAGCTTATTTAAATCAACCGTAATTTTGTGCCATCCGCCGTCGGCAGGAATAACAGCAGAAATTTGAGATGTACCTTCTATTGAGGGCATATACATATAACCAAAATCTCTGTATATCGAAATGTTTTTTAATACAACATCTTCAGAGCTGTTATTTCTTATATAAAAGCTCATCGTGCCGTAATCTCTGTAATCATGGTCGTTATCCGGTATTCTTTGTGTTTTTCCGTCGCTTTCCGTATAAGTCATAACAGGTTCAACAGAAAATTCATTAAAGGTTGATTTAATATTCATACCGTTATTGCCGCTGTAACAATCTTCTGCAGTAAAATTGATTTCTGAATTTTCTGAGCTCCATGACGGATAATAACCCGATGTTTCTTGACCGACTGAGTGCCAGATTTCTTTTCCCTCACAGTCATCCCAGAAGCGTTCTGTCCAATGATGTTTATTAAAGCTTTTGTTTGTTACGAAAGGCGAAACGGGCAGAGCAAGCTCTCCGTTTTCGGTTGCATAAAGATTAGCTTCAAAATTGGTTGCGCAATAGGCATACGCGGCCGATTTAGGATTGCTTATCATGTCACAGTAAACTCTGACGGTATCATTTGAAACAATCTCAGCTTCGGCAGGAAGATATATTCCGTTTTCGCCGCAAAGCGTAAAGCATTTTAAAATGTCACCTTTAACTGAAAGACCGTCACCGGTATTTTTAAGTTTTATATAAATGCTTGATTCTTTGATTTCGCTGCTTTCAACTGTTGCAACGCTGTAAACATCACGCTTTCCGTAAACAAGACCCATTGCAGCAAAAGCCATTCTTTCGCCAACTTCAAGCTTTGATTCAGGGTGAATTGCTCCTACGATGGGAGTATATGTGAGGGGAACGTCATGAATTGATGTTATTGCGATTGAATCAGGTCTGTCATTGTGTAATGCTGCGAAGTCAGCGTTTCTTTCTGCAAGAGCGGTATATGAATAGTATAAAAACGGAGCAATTTGTGTGCAAACAACAGGAAGAAGTCCGTCGGTGTAGTTGAAATGATTTGTATATGTTTCCTGAAGAAGCTTAAAGGTTCTTGTGAATCTTTCGGAGGTCCAGCTTTCGTTTATATCTGATTCACCCTGATACCATATCATTCCCGATACTCTGAAGTTACTTAACGGTGCAATCTTTGTATTGAAATTCGCTGTCATATCGCTGTAAATATTCTGTTTATCCTCTTTCCATTTGTCATATTTAATGTAATCGTTGCTGTCAATGAAATCCTGTTTAATCCGGTTATTTCCTTCGATAGCATCTCTTGATAACCATGAAGCAAGGCAGGAGCCTCCAAGGGATGTGTTAAGAAATCCCACGGGCATTTGAAGTTCATTAATTAATTCTTCGGCAAAATAATAAGCGACTGCGCTTGCTCCGATAATGGCATTTTCTTCGCCGTTAATCCAGCTGGCATTATGAAATTCGGTCTGCGGATCGGCAGGAATAAGGTCATTGTCATTTCCGTTCTGAGGGTAAAAGGGAATCATCAATGCTCTGACCCACTTGTTGAATTTTTCACCTTTTTCAATTGATTCAATTCCCGATTTGCTTTGACCGAGAGGATAGCTCATGTTGCTTTGACCGCAAGCAACCCATAGTTCACCGAAAACAACATTTTCAAGCTTCGCGAATTCGGACCCGTTATCTTTAAGAATAACATTGTATTCTTCAAAACTGCCTTTAGGCGCAATAAAAGAAATTTTAAAAGTATTGTCACTGTTTGCTGTTGATTCAGATGTTTTAATAATATTGCCTTTTGAATCGTGAAGTTCAATTTCAATTTTGTTTCCCGAATCAGCAATACCTGCAAATATCGCTTCATCATTTTGCTTGAACAGCATGTTATTTCCGTAATAATTATAAAGCCTTGCTTTAACAGGTGCAGATGCGGATGCAAATACAGGCATAAATAATGTGACTGTAAGAATTATAGAAAGAACTATAGAAATAATTTTTTTCATAGTATTCTCCTTTTAATTTTTTTATGAATGAATATTAGCATTTTAAATGTTTTTAGTCAAGCAAAGGATTGTCTCAAATGTAATTTATAATTACATTCTTTTATAAAATTTAACTTTAAAATTGAAGGAAGGTTGACAAAATTTATTGAATTTGATAAAATATATATTTATAAATAATAATTCGGGGGATAATTTAATGGGTATTATTCTGGAATGGCTTTATAATGAGATTGTTGTTGATTCTTATGTAATCAGAATGCTTGCTGCCTGTTTCTGCGGTGCAATAATCGGTCTTGAAAGAAGCCGCCGTCAGAAAGATGCAGGCATCAGAACTCATATGATAGTTGCTCTCGGCTCAGCACTGATTATGATTGTTTCAAAATACGGTTTCTTTGATTTGCTTCAATATGAAGGCTTAAGAGCGGATGCTTCGAGAATTGCATCTAACGTTGTAACAGGCGTCGGTTTCCTTGGTGCAGGCGTGATTTTTGTAAGAGATGTTTCCATCAAAGGTCTTACAACTGCAGCAGGAATATGGGCAACGGCAGGCGTAGGTCTTGCAATCGGTGCAGGAATGTATCCTCTCGGAATTGCAGCAAGCATAATAATGGTTGTTTCACAGCTAATTCTTCACAGATTCTTCTCAAGACTTGAGAATACAGCAAATGAATTCACCGTTGTTGTTACGGATTCAAAGGATTCGGTCAAAAAGCTCAAGGATAAGCTTGCGGAGAAGAATATTCACGTTGCCAAGTGCAACATAACACGAAATCAGGATTCAACCTTAACTCTTGATGTAACCGTAAAAAAATCAAGAGTAATTTCAATGGACGAGATTATGCTTTTGATCGAGCAGGATGACAGTATTATTTCAGTTGATATCTAAAAATTTAAAGACGCATTTTCAAGGATTAACCTGAAAGTGCGTCTTTTTTTTATTTGTTTTTCTTTGAGTTCTTTTCAATAAGAACAAGAAGCAGGCACCAGAACGCTGCCATCAGAACAAACAGAGCGCAAACAAGAATTGCGTTGTTCAATGCAAAAGCAAGCAGACCGCCCACAAACGGGAGATAATACATTACTATACCGTAGCAATCATTGCTCTTATAGTTTTCGCTTCTGATTTCGCTCGTGATCGGGTCATATGTACTGATTTCAGCATCACCGTCGGGAAGATTCTGTGCGGTATGGATAAACATGATATCGCAGCCTTCAACATCTTCTCCGTCAGCAGGAACAGCAATCGGTTTGTTGGCATTCTTCGAATACTCACTTGCTTCAACTTTTTTGGAAATTATAAGGTCACCCTCTTTGATGGTATCCTTACCGATTGTGATTTCTCTTGCCTGAGAATTGAAGCAGATGCCTCCGATTTCAAGTCCGTTGTTGTTAAGGAAAATGGAAACGAAGCATCCGAGCAGGAAAACGACAACAGTAACGCAAAGCATAACAATTGAGAATATTTTGCCTGCGAGAGCTGCTCCTTTAGAGCCTTTTTTGGGTTTGGATGTTTCTTCAATACCGAAATCTTCTTCAGTGAAAAACTTATTATCATTTGTTGAAGCGGGTGTTTCGGGAGCGCCGACAGGGTAATAGGGGGAAGGTGTCTGACCGATAGGAACAATCGGTCTCGGTGCAGAATTTTCCTGAGGCTGAGGATTATAGACGGGTGAATTGTTTACGGGCGGAAAATAATTATCCATAACGCTGAAATTATCAGTCTGATTCTTATTCTCGCCGTTTCCTGAATCAATAACAACCGAATTGTTATCTTTTACAGGTAATTCGGGAATAAATCCGTTGTTCTGAGGTTCAGATGCTTTCTTTTTTGAAACTCTTAATTTTTCAACAAATTCAGCATCAAGTTCATCTATGGTTAAAAGCTTGAATTCATTCATGTTAAACTGCCTTTCATTAAATAATGCGGTTAATCAGCGAAGCGACTCTGCTTCTTTTGCAAGTTCATTTGCAAGTCTGATGATTTTATCAACTCCGCAGTCGGCAGATTCTGCAATAACGGCTGCATCTGCAGTTGCGCCAGAAGCTTTAAGAGCCTTGTTTTCATCAGAGAGAGAACGGCAGATTTTCTTGAGCTTTTCGTTGTTAGCCTCTGTTGCTTTTGCATAATCAAAAACTTTTTTATACTGTGCCTTAAGGATTGTTATATACTGCTCAACCTGTTCACAATCAAAACCGTTGGCTGTTATTTCGAATAATTCTTTGTTTTCCATGTTGAAACCCTCCGTATGAATATTAATTCTATTTTACTATAACATACGAAAACACAAAATACAATATGAATTTACAAATTTATCTCATATTTTACACTAAATTTTGTGGTGCGGAAAATTTTTGAAAATATATTGACAACAAAGAAATGTCTGCTATAATATAGGTGTGATATCACAGATAGCACACTTGCGGAGGTGATGCAATGCTTGTTATAGATAAGCGCAGTAAAGTGCCTGTTTATGAACAAATTAAAAATCAGATAATAACGCTCATCAGGGTAGGAGTATATCCGCCGCATTCCAAGCTGCCTTCTATCAGACAGATTTCGGCAGATACATCGATAAATGTTAATACGGTTAAAAAAGCTTTTGCCGAACTTGAGCTGAGCGGAGCTATATATTCCGTTCCCGGAACAGGCAGCTTTGTGAGCGAGAATGCTCATACTGATTCGAGTTTGTCCGATAAAGCTTTAAAAGATTTCAGGCAGGCTCTTGATGTTGCAAAATCAATTGGGGTAAGTTTTGATGAGATAATGAAAATTGTTAATTCCGTATATAAGGAGGAACAGTTATGATTGAAGTGAAAAATGTTACCAAACGTTTCGGCAGCTTTACCGCAATTGAAGATTTATCCATGAGTGTCGGAGAATCCTCAATTTACGGTCTTGTCGGTTATAACGGTGCGGGTAAAACAACGCTTCTTAAAACTATTTCAGGTGTTTACAAAGCCGATGCAGGCGAAATTTTGATAAACGGCAAGAATGTTTTTGATTCTACCGTTGAAAGACAAAGACTTTTCTATGTTCCCGATGACATTTATTTTGAAGCATATTCAACAATTCAGAGAATGGCAAAGTTTTATAAAGGATATTATCCTGCTTTCAGTTTTGATACATTGAATAAGCTTTGTGATGTTTTCGGGCTTGATAAAAACGAAAAACTCAATTCTTTTTCAAAGGGTATGCAGAGGCAGGCAGAAATGATTCTCGGCATGTCGACCAATCCCGATATTTTGCTTCTTGATGAAAGCTTTGACGGTCTTGACCCTGCAAAACGTAACCTTATGAACAACATGCTTGTTGAATATGTTGCTGACAGGGGATGCAGCGTTATTATTTCGTCACATAATCTGCATGAACTGACGGATATCTGTGACCATATTGCTCTCATTAACGGCAAAAAGATTGTTCTTGACTGCTGCGTAGATGATATCAGCGAAAGCCGCTGTAAATTCAGGCTTGTTTTCAATGAGAACAAAACCGAAAAAGATTTTTCGGGGTTTGATTTGAAAAAGATAAATATTGACGGAAGAATTATTACCGTTTCAATCAAAGGCGATGCGGATGAAACCGAAAATGCTCTCATGGGCATGAATCCGCTGCTGATTGAGCGATTCCCGTTGACTCTCGAAGAGATATTCCTTGAAGAAATGGAGGGTTCAGACTATGACTTTAAAGAAATCTTCGGCTGATACTTTCTTTTTTACTTTCTTATATACAATTAAAAAAAGCATATGGCTTCCTTTGATTTTATTTGTTTACGGTATTGTTCATCATATCGGTGCAATCATAAGCGTTGCAACTGAAACGGATGAAAATGTATGGATTCGTTCTGACAATGTAAAATACATTTTTTCAAGCGATTCATTCGATATGCCTGCATTGTTTCTAACTGCTTTGTTTGTTCTTGTACCTGTAGGTCTTGCTGTTCTGAATTTCAGATACATGATGAATAAAAGCTCTGTTAATGTTTATTACAGCCTCGGTATTACAAGAAGCAACATGTTTTTAAGCAAGTTTTCTGCAGGATGCATTATGTTAATTGCAGCTGTATCTGTTCCGCTTGTTGTTGCCGCATTGCTGAACTGTGCTCTTTTCGGCTCAAGCGCCGAAATGTGGATTAACTTTGTTTTTATTCTTCTCAATTATATAGCTTTTGTATTGATTATTTATTCAGCAACGGTTCTGATGTTTTCTCTTCTCGGCAGTATATTTGAATCGCTTGTTATGGCAGCAGTTTTTCTGGTTGCTCCATATGCAATTTTACTTGTTGTTGAATTCTTGTTATCTACATTTTTGCTCGGTTCACCTTATACGAATGTTCCTTGGGCACCGACAGCCAACAATATTGTTGTAATCGGCGAAGAGTATGTTGACGGTTTTATTCCCTTCTATGCTATCGAACCGTTCTTTTTCTTCCTTTTGTCGGCTCCTTATCAGGACAGCGTGGTAGGTTACAAGGAAAATCCGGTTGAAACTCCTGATTTTACGGGTGTTATAATTTATCTTGCAGCAGCAATCCTGATTTCGCTTCTTGCATGGATTGCATATAAAAAGAAGAAAGCTGAAATAACAGGCTTTATGGGCTCGAATAAGTTTGTTACAAGCTTTGCGGTTTTCATTATTTCATCATTTATTTCAAGCTATGTTATTCCCGGGATTTTTACAATTAAATCGAATTTTGTTCATATTCTTATTGGTGCAGCGGTCTTTGCTTTTGTGTATCTGTTTATTAATACTATATCCTTACGCAATTTCAAAAAGATAATCAAAGGTTTATGGAAGCTGCCTGTTCTTTTCGGAATTTATCTTGTCGGAATTCTGATTTTTGTTACAGGATTTTTCGGTTATACAACAAGGCTTCCCGAAATTGAAAAGATAAAAAGCGTTTCAATTGAAACGGAAACAGGGGATATTCTTCTGAATTCCTCTTCTGCCAATTATTACGGATTTTATTATTTCGATTCATCTGTTGATTTTATGCCTACCATTTTGCTTGCCGATGAATTATATGAGCATACCGCTGTCGGCGGCTTCACATCAAAAGAGGATATTGCGCGAGCGGTTGATATTCATAAAAAGCTTATTGATTCGGCAAAAATCAATGTTTCCGATGAGTCGGTTCTTGCTTCTCATAATGAGAGAATCGTACCTGTAAGCATCAGCATTGTATATCACCTTGATGACGGTTCTGAATTCAAGAGAGCATATTATACTGCTGATAATGAAATTCTCTCTCAGCTTGCCGAATTTACAAAAACAGAAAGATATAAGCAGCTTGCAATTGACTATCTGAGTCAGAATAATTCTGATGAAAATAATTACACAAATTCAACCGTTCTGAGATCTGCAACGATAAGCTTAGCTTCGCCCAATCTTTCATCTTTTACTTATTCACCCGAATATAACGGTGATATTCCGTTAAGCGCTGCTGTTCTCGAGAATCTCGGCAAGGATATAGAAAACGGAACTTTTTCGCTTGATTACAGAAATAATTCAGAATTAATCGGATATATCTCATTCAAAGATATTGTTTCCGAAATCGGTGACGGAAGCTATTCAGCTCATGTTACAGAAGATGGAACATGGGCGGTTCAGACCGAGGATACGGTTTATGAATTGAAGCAGGATTTTGATATTAACTCTGCAATTGACAGCTATTTGCTGCAAAGCGAAAGCGGAATAACAATTCCTGTTTATGCAAATATGGTTAATACTGTTTCATTCATGGAAGAAAACGGTCTGATGAAATACTTTGAAAATAAACAATCTGCTACAGAGCTCAGGTTATGGGAATACGGCAACGGCAGCATGACTGACAACTGGATTCTCAAAGGCTCAACAACGCTTTTCAACGGAATGTGGCACAACGGTTGGGTTGATTCTGTTTATGTCGGCAATGAACTGCCTTCTCTTCCCGACGGCTATACAACTGTTGAAAATCCGGCTCAGATAGCAGAATATGAAGAAAAGGCGAGAATGGTTTATCTGACCTGCTATGACGGATATTATGCACAGTTTATTTATCCTGACGGCTCAATGACATTTGCATATATTCCGAAATAATTACATATCGGCACTGTTATATTGACAGTGCCGATAATTCTTTTTGTTTAAATATTTATAATATAATTTGAATATAAATGATTGACTTTTTGTTTCATTTTTGTTATATTTATCTAAAAATCAGAAAGGAGAATAATATATGTTCAGAAAAGTTTTATCGGTTTTTCTTGCTGTATTGATGGTTATGCCCCTTGCAGGTTTAACTTCTTTTGCTCTTGAAGCCGATACGGAAAAGAATTATATTATTGACAATCCCTATGAAAATATCAAATGGGATGAATGGAAGGCTTATAAAACCCAGCTTCATTGCCATACCAATGCAAGTGACGGATTCATGAATATTCATGAGTTTGTTCAGAAGCATTATGATATGAATTATGATATTGTTGCACTTACAGACCACGGTACACTTAACTGGGGCTGGAATGTTGCGCCTGATATTGTTCCTCTTATGAGAATTATCAAGGCCGAAAGAACAAATAATAATGAACCTATCAATCCGCTTACCGATGAAGAATATAAATCATATCTTAACGGCACGGCCGCATCCGAATCAAGAACTCATTCAAACGGTATGCTTGATATTCCTCTCGGCAACGAATTAAATATGGCTACTCCTTTTGCGGATTGCCATCTTACCGGATATTTTGCAGAATACGGTCAGGGCAATGCGGGCGTTTTCGGCGATTATGAAACTCCCTCAAAAGGCGTTATGGAAAACGGTGGCATCTCTATGCTTTCCCATGTAGGCGAATATGTTTATATGGACAAAGACAGCGAAAAATGGGTTGGTATGCCTGTTGACGATTATTATGCAACAAAGTTTGCCCGCCTTTTCATGGATTATGAAGGCTCAAGCGTTGGTATGGGAATCAACAGCGCAACCGATGCACACACCCGCTGCGACAGAATCCTTTATGACCAGATTCTTCAGAAAACAATTCCTAACGGCGTTGTTCCCTGGGCATTCACTTTCTCTGATTCACATGATGCTCAGTCTGTTAACTTTGCTTATACCATGCATTATATGCCCGAGTTCACGGAAGAAGCTTTCCGTAACAGCATGGTAAACGGCGAGCTTTTCTCAATCACGCATTATTCAAACGGCGTTGAACTCAACGGTATGAAGGAAATGCCTGATTTTGTTGAAAAAGAAGTAGAAGATTCAAAGAGCTACCTTCTTGATAACACTCCCATGGTTACAAGAGTTACCGTTGATCAGGAAAATGATACAATCACGATTGAAGGAACAAATTTCAATGAAATTACATGGGTTTCCAATACCAATGTTATTCTTCGTGAAAGCGATATCACAAGCGGCAAGGCTACGCTTGATCTTCATTCTGCCGACCTTATGAATGACCCTTATCTGTATGTAAGATTTTATATCACAGGTGAAAACGGCATCTGCTATTCTCAGCCTTTTGTTCTCAATGTTGAAGGTGAGAAATTTGACCCTGTTGAAGTTCCCAAGGTTGTAAGAGACCTTCCTTATTATCTCCGTAAAACAGTTACTGTTATCGACTGGATTTTCTTCAGATTCAATCCTATTATCTGGATATTCAAATATTATGCACTCGGCTACAGCGTATTTGACAGATTTTTTAATCCGTTCTAAACATTAATAATTAAAGCACGGTATCATCATCACAGATGGTGCCGTGCTTTTTGTGTTATTGAATTAAGTTGTAGGGTTTAATCAGCAATCTTTACTCTTTATCCATTCCAAAGAAAATTTAGTAAACCAGATATTCTGACACTCTAAATCAGGTTCAAACAATACTCCTATATTGCCGTCGGGAAGCTGTGTCATTGAACTGTAAACGAAGGAGTCTTCTTTAAGCACACGGCTGTAGGGGAAGGTTTCGCCGTCATCCTCCGAAAGTCTTACTGTTCCGCACTGTCTTGCTTTTTTATCGGCAGCGTTCAGGAAAACCACATAGGGCTTTTCGGCGTTTTCAATTTTAATAACCGAGCTTTGGCATATAGGTTGAGGAAGATTTTCATCATGCCTGAAGTTTTCCCAACTTTCACCGCCGTTTTTGCTGTATGCAACTGCTACACAGCGTTTGGAATCGTGATTTCTCATAAAATATTTCAGCGTACCGTCTTCTTGTTCAATGACCTGCGATTCCGTAAGCATATTTTGTTCAATGATAAAGTGATGATTTGCCTTAATGCCGCGAATTTTCCTTGTGTTGTTCGGTGTTTCTCTCAATGACCAGGTTTCGCCGTTATCGTCACTATAGATTACACAACAGGATAATCCTAACGGAAATTTCCTTACACCATAATATATTGGAACAATAATTCTTCCGCTGTATTTTCCGTGTCTGAGAACGATTCCGCAGCCGGGGCCGGGGCCGATAAAACTCATATATTTCTTTTTTATCTGTGAATTGAGAAAAACAGGCTTTGACCATGTAAATCCATCGTCATCACTATAACACATCATCAGCGTTGAGGTATGAGCCTCTTTGAACTTGCCGCCCGT
>JAZNPG010000006.1:0-2503 GCA_045589555.1 Acutalibacteraceae bacterium | reverse complement strand
GAGTATATATAAAGATAAGAACTGCCATAATTACCGCATAAACCAGATAAAGCATAGTAGGTGCGCCCAGGAAAACTTCAGCAATAACACTGTGAACGAGAACCGCTGAAATAGCAAGTCCGATAATAGCGGGAGCTATGTATGTGGAGGGATAGACCTTCATAATCGGCACACCGTAAAGGGGTGCAAGCATACAGGCAGCCATACCGAATCCGATAAGTATGCAGGCAACATAGGTGAGTTGAGGAACATATTCGGTTACGAGCATCAGAAGGAATCCGATACCGCCCAGCCCCACAAGAAACGGCATCAGACGGAAGGGATGAATGCTTGATTTTTTATTGAGGAAATACATTGTGAAGCAGGAAGCTGCTACTGCCAGATACATAATGGATATACCGTGCTTCACCTTGCCTGCAATAGCAGGGCCTGAAACGCCCATCAGGGCAATAATGAAAGCAAGAAGATAAATGCCTCGAATCAGCTTCTTAGGAGGGGTTATTCCGTCGTTTTTTTTCTTCAGATATCGGATTTTTATATCCTTACCCGTAGGCATGCGCAGGAAGAAGATGAATATAAGAACGAGAGCCGCAAGCATTCCGAAACGGAAAACGGAGAAGGGGACGGACACAAGCTCATTCTGAACCAGAGCAATTAAGGATACTGCAACACCATATCCAAAGGTAAGATACTTGATACTGGTTTTCTCCGTAAAATAGTTGACAATAAGGAAGGTTTCAAAGCCAATCATCAGGCAACAACAGAAAATATGCAGATAAATGTTAAGGCGCAGGGCATCCTCGGGCAGAGGAAGAAAAAAGCCGATTGCTGAAATCAGCGCAACACCCGTTGCAATACGCTGAACCCATACAACAATTTTCGGAAGAAAAATCATTGTAAGGATGCTCAGCACGTAACAAACCGCTGTCAGCAGAGTACCGTAATCTATATTAATAGGTATCGGTATTTTCCCGTCAATTGCTGAAGAGGGCTCAAGAAAATAATAGATAAAGCCCATCTGCCAGAAGTTGAACATAGCAAAGCAGACCAATCTGCAAAGAGGTATATCAAGCCTCATTTTTTGGTTTTCGGTTAAAATCGAATCATTCATAAGCCTTCTCCTTTTTATGCACAAAATGTGCTTCCGAATGAGGGATTTGCTTCGTTTTTGCTGAAAAATAACGGGTTTTAGGGGGTACCCCCCTCAATATCCCACCATTGTGGGATATACAAATACGCAAAAAATACGTAAAATTAAAGGTGTAAACAGGGGCAGAATACCCTAAAATCAGTAAAAACCGATTAACAGAATAACAAGAATATTTACTTGTATTATAATGCAGTCGGGAAACAAGTTCAAGAGTTTTTGAAACAGATGTCGAAAATTCTGCAGGAAATTCACCAATGAAAAACGGAGGTGCAATATGAA
Source organism: Acutalibacteraceae bacterium (assembly GCA_045589555.1). Lineage (GTDB taxonomy): Bacteria > Bacillota > Clostridia > Oscillospirales > Acutalibacteraceae > CAG-177. The sequence goes on along the minus strand of JAZNPG010000006.1, from coordinate 1,074 downwards.
ACAGTTTTATGAGCATATCCGAGTGGATGCGGAATCATTAAGCTTTTCTGCCGAATGCTCTATTTGCGGAAGAAAGCAGTATGCGGTTAAGATACCGCTGGGCTGCAGAAATGTAAGGACGCTTTCGGGATGTGTGTCGGGTAAGGCAAACAAAATCAGTCAGACAGCCTTCAACCACGCCAAAGCAAACGCTACCCAACAGCTTGCATTACGCTTTAACCAATGCCGGTATTGTTACCGCTGGGTGTGTGACGATTGCTATGACAGTACGGACACGCTCGGAGCTTGTCGGGATTGTTCAAAAGAAAATGAAAATATAAATATAAAAGGAGATGAAAAATATGAAGAAAAATAGGTCGTTATATAAGATTTTAGGTGTTCTGATTTCAATTTCGATGCTTTTCAGCCTTGCCCCATCCGTTGTTGCGGTTGAGGCACTTGAAGTGGCAGAAAACACTCTTTCCGAAATTTCAGAAAATATTTCTGCTCAGGCAGAGGTCTTTAACAGCTCTTCAATAGCTATGACTCAGCCTTCTCAGGATGATGAGGGGTATTACCTTATAGGCACCGCAGGAGAGCTTTATTGGTTTGCGGATTTCGTTAATGCAGGCAATGCCTCGGTAAACGCAAAGCTTACGGCAGATATTGTTGTTAATGAAAATCTTCTTGAAAGCATTACCTATGACGATGAGGGTAACGTTACAAATGACGGTTCCTTTGTTGCGTGGACTCCTATAGGTACACGGGTAAGCAGTTCTGAAAACTCACCTTTTTCAGGTGAATTTGACGGTCAGGGTTATGAGATAAGCGGATTGTTCTATAATAATGTGACAGACGGGTCATATATCGGTCTTTTCGGTTACACTCTTTCTGCTATCATAAAAAATATCGGTCTTGTGGATTCCTATATTGCGGCAATGCAATATGTAGGCGGTATCTGCGGTTTTTTCAAGGATCCCTCTGATGCACCGGGTGAAATATCAGGTTGTTATAACACTTCCTCAATAAAAGGTGCGGTGACCGTAGCCGGTATTTGCAGTTATGCAGGAAGCTATACCGTTATCAGCAATTGCT
>JAZNPG010000005.1:0-23722 GCA_045589555.1 Acutalibacteraceae bacterium | reverse complement strand
TGGCGAAGTTTGGTATCGCGCTTGGTTCGGGACCAAGAGGCCGTGGGTTCAAGTCCCGCCACTCGGACCAACAAAAGACAAGGTATTTGAAGAATGCCTTGTCTTTTTTGCTTTGTATGGCACTGAACCCACGGGCTCTTGCAAGTCACGGAGCAAAGTGAGGGACCAGGCGACGGAGCCGAGCGCCGCCTGCGGCAGAAAAAGCGAGGCGGAGGAAGAGAAAAATAAGGAGTATCACGCAGCGCTCCAAGCAAGTGAGACGACTATATTTTTCTCGGTAGCCGTGGGTTCAAGTCCCGCCACTCGGACCAACAAAAGACAAGGTATTTGAAGAATGCCTTGTCTTTTTTGCTTTGTATGGCGCCGAGCTCACGGTCTCTTGCAAGTCACGGAGCAAAGTGAGGATACAGCAGAGAATAGAAAAATCGGATTGATTTTAGTTGAAAATGTGATATAATTATTCATACAGACGGTCGATGTGATCGATGTCGTTTTTTGTCATTTATTCAGCCACTTGAGGTTGATAGTTCAAATGAAAAGAGGGATATTATGAACGGCATTATAATTATGATTATTTCACTTGCGGTCTTGTTTTCAGGTTATGTTTTTTACGGCAGGTGGATTGCGAAAAAATGGGGAGTTGACCCCAAAAGAAAAACTCCTGCTTATGAACTGCGTGACGGCGTTGACTATGAGCCTGCACCTAAAAGCGTTGTTTTTGGCCATCAGTTTGCATCTATCGCAGGTGCAGGTCCGATTAACGGACCCGTTCAGGCGGCGATTTTCGGATGGGTGCCCGTTCTTTTATGGGTACTTATCGGAGGCGTTTTCTTTGGCGCGGTTCAGGATTTTACAGCGATGTATGCATCCGTACGCAACAAGGGCAGAAGCATCGGCTACATAATTGAAAAGTATATAGGAAAAACGGGCAAAAAGATGTTTCTGCTTTTCTGCTGGCTTTTCTGTATCCTCGTTGTTGCCGCATTTGCCGATATTGTTGCAGGCACATTTATGGGCTTCACCGTTAATGAAGGTGTTAAAAGCGCAAATATAACAGCAAACGGCGCCGTTGCAACAACATCAATGCTGTTTATTGTTTTTGCAGTTGCTCTCGGATTTGTTCTTAAATATACAAAGTTGCCCACGGCTGTAAACACGGCGATTGCGATTGTTATGTTGGTGATTTCAATAATAGTCGGTCTGAAATTCCCTGTTTTCATTTCTCTTGATGTGTGGCATATTTTTGTGTTTGTTTATATTTTGGTTGCATCTGTTGTTCCGGTATGGATTCTTTTGCAGCCCAGAGATTATCTTAACAGTTATCTTCTTGTTGCAATGATAGTTGCGGCGGTTGCAGGCGTGTTTGTTGCGAATCCGCAGATTAAATTGCCTGCGTTTGTCGGCTTTGAGGTTAACGGAAGCTATCTTTTCCCGATTCTTTTTGTAACAATTGCCTGCGGTGCGGTTTCGGGATTCCATTCACTTGTTTCCTCGGGCACGGCATCAAAGCAGATAAAAAGCGAAAAGGATATGCTTCCCGTATCTTTCGGCGCAATGCTTCTCGAAAGTATGCTCGCAGTTATTGCGCTTATAGCGGTTGCATCCTTTGCAAACGGTGAGGCGGCAGCACAGGGGTGGAATACTCCTGCTCAGGTTTTTGCAGGTGCAGTTTCAGGTTTCCTGACAACCCTCGGTTTGCCTTTTGATGCGGTTTATACACTTATAACGCTTTCAATCTCTGCTTTCGCGCTTACTTCTCTTGATTCTGTTGCCAGAGTCGGCAGACTCTCATTCCAGGAGCTGTTTCTTGATGACTCGATAACAGATGAGAATATGGGCAAGGTCAGAAAGGTATTAACCAACAAGTATTTTGCAACGGTTATAACTCTTTTGCTTGCATACGGACTTACACTTGTAGGCTATAAAAACATCTGGGCTCTTTTCGGAGCTTCAAATCAGCTTTTATCTGTGTTTGCATTCCTTGCCTGCGCAGTGTTTCTCAAGAGAACAAAGAAAGTCCGCCGGTTTATGTATCTCCCTCTCGGTGTGATGCTTGCAGTAACATTTACCGCCCTCGGAATGACGGTTTACGGCAAATCATCGGCTTTGATAAGCGGCACATCGCCTGATGCTTTCGGCGATATTCTTCAGCTTGTTTTTGCAACGCTGATTATCATTCTGGGCATCTGTGTTGTTGTAGAAGGCTTCAAAAAGCTTATCTGCAACAAAGAGCAAAGCAAGTAACAAAAATGAATAAAATAAGCGACTTGTAAATGGATGATACCGATTACAAGTCGCTTTTTGTGTTATGAAAATTCTTTTATCAATTCGGGGAAATTGCGCAGGTCTGAAAGAACCATAATCAGAGCCTTGAAAATCCATTTTATCTGGCGCGTGAGAGTGTTTAACTGAGTCTTGACACTATAAAGCTCCTGCGTGTTTTCAACAAAGTCTTCTGTTTTTATAAATGTGAATTCGCATTCAGCAGAGGAGTGGTCGGATACCGCGTTGCCGTTCTCATCGTAAACCTCAACATATCTGAAATCGCTTACAACTATATCAACACCGCCGCCTGATTTATACATAAATCTTTCAACCGAGTCCCAGTTGCCCCACGGCTCAAGACCTGTTATGTGCCAGTTATACAGATTGAAATAGTCGCCGTTGTTGTGGTGCTCAATCCATGCGTCTTTCAATCCGCACTCTTGACAGAGCAGTTTATAAAGTGCGCCGTTATCCTCGTGAACGTGCATATAGTTGTTGAAATCGCCCGTTACTATTACGGGTCTGTCATTCTCGGCAGAGCGTGCCTGAATGAATTCGGCGAGCTGCTTGTACTGGCTTGTTCTTGCAGCAATTGAACCCTCTCCGCCGTAAGCGTCTGCATGTAAATTGTAGAAATCAACATAAACGCCGTTGCCGACATCAATAACGGTATAAACAAAACCTTTTGGAGTGAGCTCATCGGAGCCGTCTGAAAGAATACCGCTTGCAACATCCCATTCAACTCGTGTTTCGTTATAAACGGGCATATTTTTTGTGAATATGTTAAGACCGTCGCCGCCCGGAATACCGCCTGTATAGTTGGTCATATAACTGAAGTTTTTCAGGTTTTCTATAAGATGATTGTGAAAACCGAAATCCTCCTGAACGGCAACGATATCAAAGCCGTTCTGTGAAAGATATTTTGCGGCAGCCCTTTGATTGGAAATAACATCCGTGCCCTGAAAAACCGCAAACGGCAGACCTGCAACGTTGAAGTTGACCGCTTTGAGAGTCTGCTTTTCGGCTTTGTCATAGTCGTAAAGCTTTATGTCAAAGTGATTTGTCAGCGTTTCGCCGTTATATGTGTAGTTGAGACGCCAATAAATCTTGTCATAATCTCTGAAACCCTGAACGCCTGAGTCTTTGAGGTAATCCCTGTATAAAACTCCGTATTCGTCACGCTCAGCGGTTATCTCGTTACGTTCAAAGGTCATGGGCTGAGTGTAGTCAACGTTGCTGTTTTCGTCCTTTGGCCAAAAAGACGGATTATCCGTACTGTTAATGTTGAACCCGCGCCAATCCGTTTCGCCGTTAAGTGATACCATGCATTCTATTTGGGTTGTTCCTGCAGGAAAAACAAAGGTATAGGAAAGGTCATTGAGCTCACGGGATATGGTGTAATCACCGACTACGCTTTTTTCTTTGATTTCATAGGACTGACGGCTCGGGAACTCCATCTGATAAAGGGTTGATTTGTAAAGGAACGGAGCTATTTTAACCTGAACATCTTTTTGAGAGTCAAAGATTTCGGCGTGAGCAGTCAATTTGCACGGATTGGCTGCACCCAAATCGGCAAAACCCGGACAGCTGAAGGTGATTACGAATGCGAGGATCAGACAAATAATTTTTTTCATAGTTTTCTCTCTCCTGAAATAATATTTTTTAACCCTTTTTGATACGGTTGAAGCATAAACGATATTATGATATAATTGTTCAGTAATTAAAGGAGATGATGGTTTGTATAAAGAATTACTCAAAAAGCTGACAGAAGGTCATTCTTGGGCTGAATTGCAAAATCCGTGCAATGAACAGGAAATCTCTGCGGCAGAGCGGTATGTCGGATTTTCATTTCCCGATGACCTCAAAGCTTTGCTGCGTGAAACCAACGGCGATCACTGGCTTTTGCTTTCTCTGGATGAAATTATAGAGAAAGTAAAAACCAATCGGGAGATATATCCCGAATATCTTGAGCCCGATATGTTTGAAGACAAAGTAAACCGTCATGTTTTCTTTGCAACTAACGGATGCGGCGATTATTACTGCTACCGTGTTCTGCCGAACGGAGAAACCGATTCTTCCGCAATTTATATCTGGGAGCATGAGATTTTTGAAACAAGAAAAGTTGCGGATAATATTGCTGATCTGATAATTAAATATTATAACGATGAAGTCTGATATAACTCTGAAAATCAAACATGGAGTGCTGCGTTTTCGTAACAGATAAAGCAGCTGCTGATTTTCTGAACTATAATATTATATCAGAAAAATTTGCTGTAAGCAACAGCAATAATTCTGTTAATCAACATTTTTTTCAGATAATCAATAATATATGAAAATATTGCAAACAAAGCCGATTTAAAGTATAATATAAAAGCAGAAAAGGATGGTAAAGAAACAGAGTTCGGAAAAGGCGGATAAAAGAGGGGTATAAATTCGATGAACCTTATTTTACTTAACGCAGAGAAGGCTGAAAGGAGAAAAGATTTATGAAATCATTAACACCTGAAAAGCTTGCAAAGCAGCAGGCGAGGCGTGAAAAAGAAATTCTCCGATGGGAAAAGGAGAAGGCAAGACCAAAGAAAAATCTTTATTTTGCGTATCTTGTGTTCATAATTGCGCTGATTTATGCAACTGATGAAATCGCTTCGCAAATCGGTATGCTTATGAAGAGCGAAATTGCCGCCGACCTTTTTGCAAAGCACGGTGACAGCTCCGTAGGCATGCTCGACCTTGTTTCGGGGCTTGCAATTCCGTTTCAGGCGGTAGGTCTGTTATACAGACCGCTTGCCGACCGATGGGGAAGAAAGAAGTTTCTTATAATCAACACCTTCGGCATGAGCTTTGCTCTGCTCCTGATATTCCTTTCGGGCAATCTTGCGCTCTATTTCCTCGGTGCGTGTCTTGTTCAGTTTTTCATCCCTCACGATATGCATGTTGTTTATATTATGGAATCCTCGCCGTCAAAGCACAGGGCAAGGATTTATTCGGTTATCAAATTCTTTGCCAATATGGGCGTTATGCTTGTGCCGCTTCTGAGAAGATGGCTTATCAGCGCAGCAGGCGATTCTTACGGTTGGCGAATGGTTTATTTTATCCCTGCAATCGTCGGTCTGGTTGTCAGCTTTATTGCTCTTCTCGGTGCGAGAGAAACTCCGTCATTTGTCGAATCAAGGCTTAATTATCTCTGCATGACGGATGAAGAAAGACTTGAGCTTGAAAACAGCAAAAAGGCTGAAAGCAAGCAGGGCGGTCTTTTCTCTGCATTGAAATTTGCAATCGGTCATAAGCAGCTGCGTTGGCTTTATGTTGTTTCTGCCATTGCGAATCTCGGCTTCTATGCAAGCATAAATTTTGAACCGATTCTTACATACGGCTATGAGGACAGCGGAATTCTTTCGCCTGCAAACGCAGTGACAACGGCCCTTGTTCTTTTCCCGATAGGCTCTGCCGTTGCGCAGGTGATTATGGGCTTCATCTCCGATTGGCTTGGCAGAAAAACCGCCGCAATCATCACCGCATTCAACTGTCTTGTGGGATTCCTCGGCTTCACAATCGGCGCTAAAAACGGGTTCAATCCTTCGGTGGCAGGCTTCCTCTGCGGAGTTTTCGTAGGCAGCTATTATTCGCTTAACGATGTTCTTATTATGATGATAGGCGAATCCGCACCGACAAATCTCCGTTCATCCGCAATATCGGCGCAGTATATTGTTACCGCCGTCGGCTTCGGAATCTCGCTCGGAATCGGAACACTCTGCGCAATCAAGCTTGGCAACAGCCTTATCGGCACGGCAACGCTTTGCATGCTTGTTCCCGGATTTGTGAGCGCACTTGTTGTTCTTTTCAGAAATGTCGGTGAAACCAAGGGCATAGATATGGATACAGTCACAGGGGCTGAGTGGGATTAAGTGACTGCTTTCTTAAGCGAAAAACAAAACGAATTAGTTACAAGTAGGGGCGACCCTGTGTGGTCGCCCGTAAATAAAAGCAACAGGCTTGCATCGGTTAACAACCTTTGTAAGCCTGTTTGTGGTTTTTTGAATTTTTGTTTAGTGTTAGAGTCTTTTTTATATCTTATAATACATAGTTGCTTATAAGCTTGCAGACTTCCGTGACCTTTGTGCCGCCTGTGAATTCAAGGCGAACCTTGCCCAGACCGCTGAACCAGAGCTCAAGCTCGCTGTCAATATCAAAAACGCCTGAGGTTTCAATCGAAAAAGCCTGAATTTTTGAATAGGGCAGGGAGGTGAGGTCTTTCTTTTTGCCTGTTATTCCTTCAATGCTGATAACAATAAGCCTTTTGTTAGTGAAAGCTACGCCGTCACGCACGGATTTGTAGCAGGCGATAACCTCTTCTCCGTCAATGAGAATCGGAGCAAGTTCCTTATCGTAATTATCCTTTGTGGATTTGAGTTTAATGTATTCGGGATTCTGGAAATCAAGCATTTTTTCTCCTCCTTAAATTTGTATGGTATTATTATACCATCACAGAATTAAAAATCAATAAAAAAATTACATTACGCCTGCAGACTCTTTGGGGCTTATGCCGTATTCAGCCTTGAATGCACGGTAGAAATTTGCGTAATCGCCGAAACCGCAGCCGTGGCAAACCGTTACCGGTGCCGCACCCTCCGCAAGCATCTGCTTTGCTATCTGCAGCCGCTTGAGCATGATATATTTATAAACGCTTGTGCCAACGGCTTTGCTGAATTCATGCGAAAGATGATATTTGCTCACATAGAATTTCTGTGCAAGCTTTTCAAGCGATAAATCTTCGCTGTAATGCTCGCCTATATATGCAAGAATCTGCGAAACAAGAGGCGTGTCTTTGAAAGGCTGTGCGGAGTTGATTTTTTGCAATGCCATGCGGTTGATTTCAACAAGCAGGCGCAGCAACGCTCCCGTTGCGCTTATCTCACAGCCAAAGCCGGTGCCGTAGCTTTCGTTGATTATTTCGCTTAAATAAGAGGTAACCGTTGAACGCTGAACGGCGGTTGTACGCAGAATATTGGAATGGTCGGGCTTATCGGTGTCAAAGCATTGTGCAAGGTCAGCTCCGTTTGTGCAAAGGCTTTCAAGATATGCTTTGTCAATCCATAAAACAATTCTTTCGTATTCCGAAGCCTCTTTATAAAGCGGCTGATGAAATTCCCTCGGGTTAATCAGCAGAAGGTCGCCCGGCTCAAGAGTAAAGATTCTGCCCTCAACTCTGTATTCAACCCTGCCGCTCAGGAAAAAATATATCTCATAAAAATCATGGTGATGAACCGCTACACCCTCAGGGCGGGGGTCACGGTAATGAAAAATCTCAAAGGTCTGCTTTTTCATTGTCTGCCTTGAATCAAAGCTTTGTGCCTGCGTTTTCATTCCGCCACCTCTTTTAAACACTTATTATTTATATATTACAGCAACATTTACAATATGTCAAACAATAATCACAATTTTTATTGTAAATAAGTGTGTTATACTTATAATGAAGGAATAAGCGGTTCTTGACCGCTGATTATTAAGATTCGGAGGAAAATTACAATGAAAATGTCGTTCCGCTGGTATGGCGAATCAGACCCGATTTCCCTTGAGTATATCCGCCAGATTCCCAATATGCACAGCATCGTAAGCGCTGTTTATGATGTAAAGCCGGGTGAGGTATGGCCTGAAGAAAGCATTGCAAAAATGAAAAAGCAGTGCGAAGATAACGGACTTGTTTTTGATGTTGTTGAATCCATTCCCGTGCATGAGGATATCAAGCTCGGCAGGGGAGAGGTTGAGCATCTTATCGATGTTTATTGCGAAAATATCCGCCGCTGCGCAAAATACGGCGTTAAATGCGTAACATATAATTTTATGCCCGTCTTTGACTGGACACGCACACAGCTTGATAAAAAAGCTCCCGACGGCTCAACAAGCCTTGTTATGTATTGGGAGCAGATGAAGGGTCTTGACCCTCTTAAGGATGATATCCACCTTCCCGGCTGGGATTCAAGCTACACTCAGGAAGAGGTCAGAGAGCTTATTTCGGCTTACGGCGAAATCGGCGAAGATGGTCTTTGGGCAAATCTTGAAAAGTTCCTCAAAAAGGTTATTCCCGTTGCAGAGGAATGCGGCGTTAGAATGGCTATTCATCCCGATGATCCCCCGTATCCCATTTTCGGTCTGCCCAGAATCATAACCTGCGAGAAGAATCTTGACAGAATGCTTGCAATTGTTGATTCTCCTGCAAACAGCCTTTGTCTTTGCACGGGCTCGCTCGGCTGCGCAGCTTCAAACGATACTGTTGCAATGGTGCGCAAATACAGCTCCATGGACAGAATCGCATTCATGCATATGAGAAACGTTCTTATCCTGCCTGACGGCAGCTTTGAGGAGCAGGGTCATCTTTCATCCTGCGGCAGCATTGATATGTATGAAGTTACAAAAGCTCTTGTTGAAACGGGATTTGACGGTTATGTAAGACCTGACCACGGCAGAATGATCTGGGGTGAAACGGGCAAGCCCGGCTACGGTCTTTACGACAGAGCGCTCGGCGCAACTTATATAAACGGACTTTTTGAAGCCTGCGAAAAGGCACTCAAAAACTGATAGGGAGGATAATAAAATGAACGCTGTTTCAGAAAAAATAATGTCAATCGGTGTTGTGCCGGTTATCAAACTCAATAACCCCGAAAGAGATTCCGTTGCACTTGCAAAGGCTCTCGTTGAGGGCGGCGTGCCCGTTGCGGAAGTAACATTCAGAGCTGCAGGCGCAGCAACAGCCATAAAGCTTATGAGCGAAAACGTTCCCGAAATGCTTGTCGGTGCAGGCACCGTGCTTTCAACTTCGCAGGTTGACGAGGCAATCGAAGCTGGCGCAAAATTCATAGTAACTCCCGGTCTTGACGAAGAAATCGTTAAGTATTGCCAGAGTAAGAATATCCCCATCTATGCGGGCTGCACCACCCCCACAGACTATCATACTGCTTACAGACTCGGTCTTGATGTGCTTAAATTCTTCCCCGCAGAGCAGTCGGGCGGTCTTGCAAAGATTAAGGCAATGAGCGCTCCTTTCCCGATGTTCAAGGTTATGCCCACAGGCGGCATCTCTCTTAAGAATCTCGGCGAATATCTTTCGTGCCCCGTTATCGCAGCATGCGGCGGCTCATACATGGTAACCGCTGACCTGATTGATAATCAGAAGTGGGACGAAATCATCGAGCTTTGCAAAAAATCAGTTGAAATCGTCAAGGAGGCAAGAAAATGATGGCAAAGGTAGTAACTTTCGGCGAAATCATGCTTCGCCTTGCGCCCAACGGATATTACCGTTTCTTCCAGGATGACCAGCTTCAGGCAACTTTCGGCGGCGGTGAAGCAAATGTTTCCGTTTCTCTTGCAAATTACGGCATGGAGTCGGTTTATGTAACAAAGCTTCCCGAGCATGCAATCGGTCAGGCAGCTGTTAATTCTCTGCGTTATTTCGGCGTTGATACAAGCAAAATCGTAAGAGGCGGCGACAGGGTGGGCATCTATTTCCTTGAAAAGGGTGCTTCGCAGAGAGGCTCCGTTTGCATTTATGACAGAGCACACTCCGCAATTCAGGAGGCACAGCCCTCCGATTTCGATTGGGATTCTATTTTTGAGGGCGCTGATTGGTTCCATTTCACGGGCATTACTCCCGCTCTCGGTGCAAACCTTGTTGAAATCTGCAAGCAGGCTTGTGTTGCTGCAAAGGCAAAGGGCGTTAAAATTTCATGCGACCTTAACTACAGAGGCAAGCTCTGGACAAGAGCTGAAGCGAGAGAAGCCATGACAGAGCTTTGCAAATATGTTGATGTTTGCATTTCAAATGAGGAAGATGCAAAGGACGTTTTCGGCATTGAAGCTGAAAATACCGATATCTACGGCGGAAAGCTCAACAAAGAAGGCTATAAATCTGTTGCAAAGCAGCTTGCCGATAAATTCGGATTCGAAAAGGTTGCAATAACCCTCCGCTCATCAATTTCCGCAAACGATAACGATTGGGCAGCAATGCTCTATGACGGAGAAAACTATTGCTTCTCAAAAGAATATCATCTTCATATTGTTGACAGAGTTGGCGGCGGCGACAGCTTTGGCGGCGGACTCATCTATGCTCTTCTCAGCGGTAAGGATTCGCAGGCGGCAATTGAGTTTGCTGTTGCTGCATCGGCTCTCAAGCACTCGATTGAAGGCGACTTTAACAGAGTCGGTGTTGCAGAGGTTGAAAAGCTTGCCGGCGGTGACGGTTCAGGCAGAGTTCAGCGATAAATCAAAAAAATATCACCACGGGATTTGCAGTGAACTGTCCCGTGGTGCTTTTTTATAATATCTGTTTGCCTGCAACAAATTTTGCAGCAATATGTCTGTCGTCGGAAAGATAAATGATTCTTTCTGCTCTTTCGTGCGTTGTGAGTTCTCTTGCGCTTTTTATGCTGCTGTCATCAATTACAATGCAGTCAAATTCATAGTCATTTTCAAAGCTGCCGACCTTGCCGAAAAATTCTCCGCCGCCCTTGGTTCCCATATAAAAAGCCTCGTCGGCGGTTATGGGCTTAAGGGAGCTGTCAATAAGTCTCCATCGCAGCTTTGAAACCTGAATGGCATCGCTCATAGCTCTGAAAATTGATTCGGTTGAACCGCCTGCAACATCGGAGCCGAGACCGATCTTCAAACCCATTTCAAGATATTTTCTTACAGGTGCAATGCCGGCAACAACATTCATGTTTGACTGGGGACAATGGGCGATAAAAACGCCGTTATTCCTGATTCTTCTCAGCTCTTCCTCACATGGCCAGATGCAATGCGACATAACGCTCTTGTGCTTGCCGCCGAGCATGCCGAAACGGTCATAAACATCGCCGTAGAATTCCGACCACGGGCAGAGTTCGCTGACCCATTCGATTTCCTTCTGATTTTCCGAAATGTGCGACTGAACGGGAACATCGTATTCATCCATAAGCTTGCCGAGTCTTTCAAGAAGCTCATCCGTGCATGAGGGCACAAATCTCGGTGTGATAATCGGAAATGTCCTGCTGTATCTGTTTTTGCAGTTTTCAAGCCAAAGCAGAGTTTCTTGTGCCGATTCTTTTGTAGTTTCTCTGATGATATCGGGACAGTTTCGGTCCATGTTGACTTTGCCGACCGCGCATATAAGTCCCGATTCCTCAAGAATATCCATCAGAGCAAGAGTTCCGTTTCTGTGAACGGTTGCAAAAATGCAGGCTCTGGTTGTTGCGCTTTTCTTTAAGTTTTCTGCAAAAATGCCGTATGCTTTTTTTGCATAATCAACGCTTTTGAATTTTGCCTCTTCGGGGAATGCATATGAATTGAGCCATTCAAGCAGCTCGAGGTCCATCGCCGTTGCTCTGTAAGAATACTGCGATGCATGAACATGAAGGTCAATGAGTCCGGGCATAACTATTTTACCGCTGTAATCAAGCAGCGGAAGAGCTGCAAATTTCTCGGGAATTTCGCTGAAAATTCCTGCGCTTTTGCCGTCTTTGCAGATAAGATAGCTGTTTTCGTAGGTCAGAATTTTTTCGGGAGAGGTGCTGTGGCAGATATCGCCTTTGATAATAAAGCTGTTCATAATTAAATCCTTTAATTTTAATAATTAAATTCTATCACAAACAATAAGGATTTACAACAAGATTCAATTTCTTGCGCTATAAAAATTAACCGGGCTGAGCGGTTATGCTCAACCCGGATTTTTAATCAGAATTTAAGTCCTTCTTTAATAAGACCCTTAACGGTTTCGATAACTTTATCGGTTTCAACCTTAAGGCTTACGCTCTTATCTCTTGTAACAACTTCGCAAACGCCTTCCTTGAGGTTTCTGGGGCTTACGATAACTCTTACGGGTACGCCGAGAAGGTCAGCATCGGAGAACATTGCGCCGGGACGGATGTTTCTGTCATCATAAATAACTTCCATTCTCTCGTCAAGCATCTGCTGATAGAGTGAATCGGAAACGCCCTTGCATTCTTCGTCATCAGCTCTCAGACAGCAAACCTGAACATGCCAGGGAGCAATGCTCATGGGCCAGATGGGACCGTATTCATCGTGGTGAGCCTCGCATACCGAAGCGGCAAGTCTGCCAACGCCGATGCCGTAGCAGCCCATGATGGGATACTGAAGGTTACCCTCGCTGTCAAGATACTGCATACCCATGGATTTTGTATATTTTGTGCCGAGCTGGAAGATGTTGCCTACCTCAATGCCTCTGGAAACCGTAATTGCAGGCTTGCCGCATTTGGGGCAGATGCCGCCTTCCTTGATTTTAGCAAGGTCAATATATTCAACCTCGCCGATGTCACGGCTGATGCAAAGACCCTTATAATGATGGTCAAGCTTATTTGCGCCGCAGGAGAGGTTATGGGTGTTCTTGAGTGATGTATCGTAAAGAACGGTGAATTTTTCCGTGTCAAGACCAACGGGACCGATAAAGCCTGCGAAAAGTCCGCAATCCTCTGTGATAACAGCAGGGTGAACAGCTTCGCCGAGATAGTTTGTAAGCTTTGTTTCGTTGATATCGAGGTCGCCTCTTACAAAGATAACAACATATTCATCGGTCATGTTCTTCTGGTAAACAACTGCCTTGCAGGATTCCTCGAGGGGAGTTTTAAGGAAGTTGCAGATATCTTCAATTGTGTGGATATCGGGAGTGTAAACAAGCTCAAGAGCCTGAGTTTCGCCGTTGATTTCGTTAACAATAATGCTTTCGGCAGCTTCCATGTTTGCTCTGTAATCGCATTCGGAGCAAACGGCGATTGAATCCTCGCCGACAGGAGAGAGAAGCATATATTCATGAGAAACGCTGCCGCCCATCATACCGCTGTCAGAAGCAACTGTGATAACCTCGGGGATACCTGCTCTTGCAAAAATGCGTTCATATGCCTTGTAGCAGATGTCATAATATCTCTCGAGATCTTCCTGCGATGTGTGGAAAGAATAAGCATCCTTCATTGTGAATTCGCGAACTCGGATAAGACCGCCTCTGGGTCTTGCTTCGTCACGGAATTTGGTCTGAACCTGATAAATCATGAAAGGATATCTTGTGTATGTGTTTGCGTATTCTCTTACAAGCTGAACGGCTGCTTCTTCGTGAGTCATGCCGAGAACCATGGGGGCATCGTTTCTGTCCTTGATTCTCATCAGCTCGCTGCCGATGCTTTCGTATCTGCCGCTTTCGCTCCAGAGAGAAGCGGGCATAACAACAGGAAACTGAACCTCCTGACCGTCAATTGCATCCATTTCTTCTCTGATGATATTTTCAATTTTTCTTGTTATTCTTCTTAAAGGCATGAAGGAAGAATAGATACCGTTGGCAACGCCCTTCATGTAGCCGCCTCTGAGCATCAGCGCATGGCTGTCGATGACGCAATCCGAGGGCTTTTCTTTAAATCTTTCGCCGCAGAGTTTATCGATTTTCATTGTTAAAACCTCTTTTGTTAACTTATTTATAATCAAAGGTATTCTACACCATTGCCGAAAAAATGTCAATGGATATATTTCTTAAACAAGGCAAAAGATAAATGTTCAAATTTATTATGAATTTCAGGGCGATGAATAACTTTGAGTCTCCATCATTTGACAAAAAAGAGAATAAATGTTAGAATAATGTTAACGCCATATCGGTGTAAGAATATTTAAGGGGACAAAAAATGAAGTTGAATGTTATCACAGGCGGCAAGGGCTATGTCGGCTTTGCGCTTGTTAAGGAGCTTGAAGCCCGCGGCGAAAAAATGCGCCTTCTGCTCCGCACGGACAGCCCGTATTTTGACGGCATTGACTGTGAAAAGTTTATGGGCGATGTAACAAGCCTTGAACAGCTTGAAAAGGCTTTTGAGGGAGCTGATACGGTTTATCACGTTGCAGGCGTTGTTGATATCAGCGGCACAAAGGATAAACAGGTGTGGAACGTAAACTATGAGGGCACAAAGAATGTTGTTGCAGCATGCAAAAAATGCGGCGTAAAAACTCTTGTTTACTGCTCATCCGTTGACGCCATTCCGACAAACGACGAAATGAATGTTATCAGAGAAATAAGAACCTTTGATCCTGATTTGCTTGAGGGCGCTTATGCAAAATCCAAGGCTGCCGCATCGCAGTATGTTCTTGATAATGCAGGCGATGATCTGAAAGTCTGCGTTGTTCATCCCAGCTGCTGCATCGGTCCGTATGACAATAACAACACATCAAGTGTCGGCACAATGCTCCGACTGTTTCTTAAAGGTCTTTTCCCCGTAACAATGGATTTCGGCGGATATAACTTTGTTGATGTCAGAGATATCGCAAAAGGTATGGTTGCCGCTGCAGAAAAGGGCAGAAACGGCGAATGCTACATATTGAGCGGTTATGCCCATACTCTTGACGAGTTTATTAAAACTCTTTCTTATGTATGTGATAAAAAGCCGCCTAAAATCAAGCTCCGTAAAAGCATGATTATAAGACTGCTGCCCGAAATTGAAAAAGTTTTTGATGCGCTTAAGCTTCCTCCGCTGCTGAATGAATATTCAATCAGAAAGCTTTGCGAAAACTGCAATTTCTCTTTCTTCAAAGCAAAACATGAGCTTGGTTATAATCCCATGACCCTTGAGGAATCGCTCAAGGATACCGTTGAATGGATGCAGGCGAGAGAGTTTGACGAAAAAGAGCGTGAGGCTCAGGAAGAAACATACAAGGAGTTCAGCAAGGACCTTGACAAGCTTGAAAAGAAGATGCTCAAGGAACAGGAAAAGCTTCAGAAAGAGCAAGAGAAGGTTCAGGAGAAATACGCCAAGAAGATTGAAAAGATTGAAGAAAAGGCCAAGCGAGAGCTTGAAAAGCTTAAAAAAGACTAAAAAATTGACCGATACCGTTTTATGGCGGTATCGGTCATTTCTTATGTTTTATTTATTTTTCAGCCTTCTTGCTGTCAAGAAAACCGTAAACAAGAGCAGCAAGCACACCGCCGATAAGGGGAGCAACGATGAAAACCCATACGCAGCTCAAAGCATCGCCGCCCATGAAAAGAGCAGGTCCGAAGCTTCTTGCGGGGTTAACGGATGTGCCTGTGAAGAAGATGCCGAGAATGTGAACGAGGGTGAGAGTAAGACCGATAACGATGCCTGCTACCGAGCCGTTTTCAACCTTTGAAGTAACACCGAGAATAGCGGTAACAAAAACAAAGGTGAGAATGATTTCGATGATGAGAGATTTTGCGATATCGCCCTGATAGAGAGCGTTTGTGCCAAGACCCATATCTTTGCCGATAACACCCATAAGAGCAGCGGCGCCTGCGATTGCACCTGCAAACTGTGCAACAACATAGCCGATGAAATCAACAATGCTGAGCTTTTTGCTTACAAGCATTGCAATTGAAACAGCGGGGTTGATGTGGCAGCCTGAAACATTGCCGATGGAATAAGCCATAGCAACGATAACAAGACCGAATGCAAGGGCGGTCATAAAATAAGCAGCGTTGATTTCACCGCTTTTGCAGCCTGTTACAGCTGCGGTGCCGCATGCGAAAAATACAAGCACAAATGTGCCGATAAATTCCGCAACATACTTTTTAACAGAATTCATTTTATATTCCTCCTTAAATAAAGTAATTAAATTATACACCTTTTTTATTCGTTTTTCAATAATTAATATAATGTTAAAGTGAGATTTTTATGTTAAGCTTGAATATTTTTTTGCAAATTTTTCATTCCAGACGGTTTCAATGCCGTTTCTCCATTCAAGCGCCTTTTCTTTCATCTCGCTGCAAAGCTCAGGTAACTCTTCTGCAAGGTTATGTTTTTCGCCGGGGTCATTTTCAAGGTCTGAGAGAAAAACTTCGGCTCTTTTCTCTTCGCCTTCAACAAGCTGACCGTTAAGCACAAGCTTGTATTTTCCTTTTCTTGCTGCGGTCTGGCCTTCCATTTCCCAGAAAAGATATTCATGCTCCGCCGTGCCCGTGCCGTCAATCATGGGAACAAGGCTCATACCGTCAAGCTCGTATTCCTCGGGATTTCCGCCGCAGAGCTCAAGCAATGTGGGGAAAATGTCAGTTGAAATATGCGGTGCTTCTTCAACGGATTTGTTTGTATGGTTGTACCAGCTGAGAATGGCGGGAATTCTGATGCCACCCTCAAAAAGACTGAATTTGTGGCCGCTGAAAATGCCTGCCGTTCCGCCGTAATAACAGTCCTGCGTGCCGTCAAGCCAGTTGCGTGATTCCCTTGAAGGACCGTTATCGCTCTGAAAATAAATGATTGTGTTTTCAAGAAGTCCCAGACGCTCAAGCTCATTTCTGATTTCGCCCACTCCGTCATCAACGGCACTTATCATTGCAGCCATAATCTGTCTGTCTTTTGAAAGATACGGGAATCTTCGGATGTATTTGTCGGGTGCATGCATTGGGTAATGAGGAGCGTTGTAAGCGACATAAAGCAGAAACGGTTCTTCGCTGTGCCTGCGAATAAAATCAACGCTTTTTCTGGTTATGCGCTCGGTCATGTATTCGCCGTTTTCGTAAACCTCTTCGTCATTTTCCCATAGGTCATGGGTCGGGTCGGTGTTGCCGTCTGCCATGCCCCAGTAGAAAATGTGTGAATAATAATCGATGCAGCCTGCAAGGAATCCCGAAAACTCATCGAAACCGTTTGCGTTTGGTCTGCACTCATTTTTGAGACCGAGGTGCCATTTGCCCGAAATACCCGTTGCATAACCGAGCTTTTTCAGAGCGGTGGCAATGGTCGGAACTTCAGGTGTAAGCCCCGAGGCTCTGCGGTGACCTGCGAGAATTGCTCTTACGCCTGCGTTGCCGGGATATCTGCCCGTCAGAAGAGACGCTCTTGAAGGCGAACAAACGGGAGAGGCGGAATACATTGAAGAAAAACGGATTCCGTCTGCAGCAACGGCATCGATATTCGGCGTTCTGAAATCGGTTGCTCCCATGCAGCTCAAATCTCCGTATCCCTGGTCATCCGTCATTATGATTATAACGTTAGGTTTTTCCAAAGCTGATACCTCCGTTTCACTCTAACCGAGCTCTTTTTCTATCAGTTCAGTTATGCCGGGGGTTACATAATCCGCAAGCTCTTTAACGGCGTCAACCCCGTTTTCCATGGCATATGACCTGAATTCTCTTATCATATCGCTGTCATTTATGTTATCACCGACGGCAATGATATCTTCGTACTTCGCACCGAGGTGCTCCATAAGGATATATAAGCCCTTTGCTTTGTTTATATCCGCCCCAACAATATCGATACATATACCGTTCTGAAGCGGATTCAGCCTGTCGCCGAAACGCTCTCTGATGCAGGCGGTTACATATGCCGCCGTTTCAAAATCGGGCAGGGCAGTGCTTATCTGATTGAAATATGGGATTTCAGGCATGTTTTCCAAAGTGTATTCATCATCATCCTTGCAGTCACTTGCATCAGCATGAACACTGCAGGGAAAGCTTGTCTGGATATCTCCCCAGGGGCAGCCCTTTTCAAACATAAACTCCAGAAGAGGGATTGCCATGCCGCCGTCACATCTTATATCGGAAATAACCGTGCCGTCGGTTTTTGTTATAACCGCGCCGTTGTTGGCAATCAGATAGTCGCATGGGAACTGTTTCTCATTATATAGCTTCAGAATATTTTCGGGACCTCTGCCGCTGATAAGTGCAAAAACATTGCCGTTGCTGCGCCAACGCTCAAGCGCTTTTTTCTTTTTGTCATCAATGCCGTTGTGGTTCAGAGTTCCGTCATAATCGCTGCCGATTATCCTCATAAAATCACTTCCGTATGCTGAATTGTTTCGGATGTCAAAATTATAACACATATTTCCGAAAACACAACTTGCTTTTTTACAAATGAATTATAAAAAACGGACATTTTATTGAAAAAATATCTTGGATTATAAAAGATAAAGTGCTATAATCTGTTTGCGAAAAGATGATAATACAGGAGAATGAAAATGAAGCATTTACTTATTCCAAAAAATAAAAATCAGTATGTTGCAAATCTGCATTGCCATACAACTCTTTCCGACGGCAGACGTACCCCTGAAGAAATCCGCAATGCATACAAGGCAAACGGATACAGCATAGTTGCGTTTTCCGATCATGATAATTATTATGACCACAGCGATTTCTGCACTGAGGATTTTGTTGCAATTAATTCATTTGAAGCCGATATCAGCGATAATATTGTGAAAAGCAGTCAATTCCGCAGATGCTACCATCTTAATGCATTCAACATTAACGGCGATAAGGAGGTTGCCCTCCCCAAAACACCCGATTACAGAGATATGAAGGCAATTAACGATTATATAAAGCAGCTTAAAGAGCTTGGATTTATTGTGGCTTATAATCATCCTTATTGGTCAATGCAGTGCCTTGATGATTACCGTAATCTGGAGGGCTGCGATATAGTTGAAATTTATAATAACTCTGTTTTTGCAGAGGGCGGCGATAACGGTCAGGAGCATGTTTATGATGAAATGCTCCGTAGCGGAAAACGTCTTTTTTGCACAATGGCTGATGATAATCACAATGAGTTTCCGTTCGGCGATGCCAGATGCGACAGCTTCGGCGGCAAAACAGTTTTTCTCTGTGATTCGCTCAGCTATAAATCTGTTATTTCGTCCATGCAAAGCGGCTCGTTTTACTGCACTCAGGGTCCCGAAATCTTTGAGCTGACCCTTGAAAACGGCAAGGTGCATATAGAATGCTCCGATGCGCAGCGCATAGCTCTTTCAACTGCAGGCAGGCGCACAAAAGCTCTCCATTGGTCAAACGGAAAATATGTAACGGAAGCTGATTTTGTGCTTGAGGATGAAGATGTATATTTTCGCATTGAAGTTATGGGTCCTACAGGCAAAAAGGCATGCACAAATGCATATTTTGTTGCAGATTTTGATTAAATTGATAAAACACTGTTAATACGAAGAGCGGGAGAAATGAATCTCCCGCTCTGTTTTTTCAATCATATTCAACTGTTTATGTAACTGCATCTGCCTTCGAAGCCGGTCTTCTTTTGAAAAAGGTTTATATCGGACTTTTTGATTGCACCTAATCAATATCAAACGGTTTTATTGTTCAGCGGAAAATCTGCGGCGGCAAGGAGAAAAACGTTTGTATTTCAGTCTTTGAGATTTTGACATCCTTTTATTTGATAAACAGATTGAAAACTCTATATATAACTGTTATAATATATTCATTATTCACTTGGGAGTGATTTGTTTTGAAAGAAAATGCAACAATAATTGCCCTTTCGGGTAAGGGCGGAGTAGGTAAAACCTCGATTTCTGCAGCGATTGTAAAGCTTCTGGTGCAGAATTTTCCCGATAAAAAGATTCTTGCAATCGATGCCGACCCTGCGGTGGGTCTTTCAACCGCTCTCGGCATAGATGTTAAAATGACTATCGATGATATACGCAAGGAAATTGTTGAAACAGTTGAAGACGGTCAGACAAGAGCTGCCATTGAGCTTCTCGGCGATGCAAGATACAAAATTTTTGACGCTCTTGTTGAAACCGACGGCTTTGCTTTTATTGCTGTCGGCAGACCCGAAAGCGCAGGCTGCTACTGCAAAATAAATACTTATCTCAAAGAGGTTATCAGCATTCTGTCAGATGAATTTGACTATGTTGTTATTGACGGTGAGGCGGGCATTGAGCAGATAAACCGCCGTGTTATGGAAAAGGTTTCCCATCTTCTGCTTATTACCGATGCAAGCAAAAAGGGTACGCAGGTTATTTCAACAATCAAGAGCGTTGCCGATGAGCTTGTGATGTATAAAAAAATCGGCGCAATCGTCAACAGAATTCCGGATGAAAGCGTTATTGAGCATATCAACACAAACGGAATTCCCGTTTTGTCATATATCCCCACGGATTCAAACCTTGCAATTTATGATATTGAGGGCAAAAACATAACCAAGCTTCCCGATAACTCCAATGTTGTTGAGGGTGCAAGAAAAGCCCTTGTTGAAATGGAGATTTTGAAGTGAGAGATTTAAAACATCTTTATGAATTTGAAAACTTGCTTCAGGAGGCGAACAATGCTCTTGTTCAGCAGGCAAAGGCTGACGGCGGAATAGCCCTCGGATACACCTGCTATCATATTCCCGAAGTGCTTCTTAACTGCGGCAACTGCTTTTCTGTAAGGCTCCGTGCGCCCAGAACAGGCTCAATGGATATCGCAACTTATTATATGAGCAACTTCCTTTGCGGCTTTTCAAAGGCGATTCTTGAGCGTGCGATTGAAGGCGGATATAATTTTCTCAATGCGCTGCTTGCATCCGAAACATGCTCTGAAATGAACAGAACTGCAGAGCATTTTGAGCTGCTCAATCTTGTTGAAAACGATAAGTTTTTCCTCACATTTCTTGATATGCCCTTCAAGATTGCAGACCATACGGTCAGGCACTATGTAACGCAGACAAGAAATAAAATTCTCAATAAAATGACCGAGGTTTACGGTGTTGATACCTCGGATGCATCGCTTCTCAAAGCGGTTGAAGAGCATAACGAGGTTTGCCGTCTTATGACGGAAATCGGCGAATACCGCAAAGAGGATAATCCCCGTATAACGGGCTATGAATATCATATTCTCAACCTTGTTACATATTGCTGCCCCAAGGCGCTTATTCTGCCAAAACTCCGTGAAACCGCCGAGGAGCTTAAAACCCGTGAGCCTGATGCCAAAAAGAATTTCAGGGCAAAAATCGTTGTGGTCGGTTCCGAAATGGATGACCCCGATTTCACGGCGCTTATAGAGGACAGCGGCGCACTTGTTGTTGCTGACAGATATTGCTTCGGCGCAATGCCCGGCAGAGAAGAAATTAAAATAAATCCCGATGAGGATGTTCTCACGCAGATTTGCCTGCACTATCTCAGAACAAGCCAGTGCCCCCGTTATATGAGCCATGAGAAGGTTCAGGAACGCAGGGACTATGTGAAAAAGCTTGTTGATGACTACCATGCAGACGGAGTTATGTATGAGCAGCTGAAATTCTGCGAATACTGGGGCTACGAAAGGGCGCTTGCCTCTTATGTTATGAGTAACGATTACGGCGTGCCCACCGCTGCGGTTGACAGACAGTATACCGCTTCGGCTTCGGGTCAGCTGCGCACCCGTGTTCAGGCATTCGTTGAAAGCCTTGAAATCAAAAAGATTCAGAGAGAAAGGGAGGCTAAAAAGAATGGCTGATTTCGGAAAGCTTTATTCCAAAGACCGCAAAGCCCTTCTGAAGCACAGAGAATGGCGCGGCTTTAAGGATACCATGTATGATTACTACCGTTGGCTTGTTACATGGAAAGACATGATAGTTATGGTGCTCAAAGCTCCCGTTTCAACGGTAAAAGGCTTGTGGAAATATCGCTGGATGGCATCCTATCTTTCAGCACCGTCATTTGTTGACAGACACACGGCAGGTCTGAGAGGCACACATCTTCGCATTGTGCATCTTCATTTCAATATGATTGTCAAACACGCAACGGGGCTTATTCATACCTCCTTCGTTGCCGATGAAAAAATCAATCCCAATAACAAGCTCTCAAAAAAAATAGTTCTGACTGATGAAATCATTCCCAACGAGATCTTTTCGGGCTTCCCGAATCTTACGGTTATTCCCTTGCAGACCATTCCGATTTTCCTCACCTCAATGGTTGACCAGCAGATAACTCCGCCTTACCTTGAGGTTACGGAAAGCTTTGGCGTTCCTGCCGATGTTTGTCCTCTTCCGAGTGCCGAGGCAGGCGTTGCAATTGATGACGATTATCCCAAAATGGGCTGCTGCATGGTTGCAACAAATATGCCCTGTGACGGCTCTGTTATGAATTCAACCTTCCTTGACAGACGTCTTAACCTGCCCGTTCATCTTTTCAATATTCCGCTTCGTTATAATGACGAGGATGTTCAGGAATATGCCGTTGAAGAGGTCAAGGAGCTTATAAAATTCATCGAAGAGCATACGGGCGAAAAGTTTGACTGGGATGTTTTCTTTGAAGCTCTCAGAACATCAAACAAACAGCTTGAATATGAGCTTGAGAAGTGGGATATCAATAAGACCGATTATCCGCAGATGACGGGTGCCGCATTCTGGCTTTACAGAATCTATTATTTCAATCTTTCGGGCGGTGTTGATAAGCGTTTCCTCAAGGTTGATAAAAAGGTCAATAAGCTTATGCTGAAGGGCTACGAGAAGAAAGAGCCTGTTTCAAAAGAAATGCGCCACCGTGCGGTTGTCTGGAGCTGCCCCGCAAACTATTACACAAGCTTTGCAAATTGGCTCGAAAACTGCTGGGGCATGAATGTTGTTATGGATATGGAAACGATGATTTCTTATATCAAATATAACACAGAGGATAAAGAGCGGGCTCTTAAAGATGTAGCGAAAACATATCAGCGTTCAATCATGCGTAAGCATACAAAGGGCGGCTACAGAAATGTTGTTGACGAGCTCTGGAGAATTGTTGAAGAATACAATGCCGATACGGTTATTATGTATGACCAGATTTCGTGCAAGGGTATGGACGGTCTTGCAGGCATTTTTGATGACCAGGCAAGAGAACGCAACATAAACTTCATCTGGGTAAAGCAGGACCTTATGGACCCGAGAACAATTTCAAGAAGAGATATGCGTGAGCAGGTCAATAAATATATGCAGACCGTTCTTCAGGAGGAGCCTCTTGACCCCTCGCTGGTAGATTTTGAAGATGACCTTGCATGGTAAAGGAGAATGATATTATGAAATATTTCGGCGGATGTGACGTTGGCTCAACTTATACAAAATGCGTTATTCTTGATGAAAACGGCAAAATGGTTGCCAATGTTACAAACAGAAGCAAAATTAATCCCGTTGCAAGTGCAGAAATCGCTCTCGGCGATGCAATCGCACAGGTTAACGGTCTTGATTCGGCAAAAGATTTAAGCTATCTTATCGGCACTGGCTACGGCAGAAACAAGGTGCCCTTTGCTGATGAAAACATTTCGGAAATCAGCTGCCATGCAATGGGCGTTCATGTTACAAATCCCGAGGTCAAGGCAATCATTGATATCGGCGGACAGGATGTTAAAGGCATTTCTATCGATACCGACGGCACGGTTAAAAATTTTGCGATGAACGATAAATGCGCAGCAGGCACGGGCAGATTTTACGAAGCAATGGCAAATGCTTTTGAAATGACTCTTCCCGAATTTTCAAAGCTTTCGCTTGAAGCAAAAAACACAATTCCCATCACTGCGCAGTGCACCGTTTTTGCAGAGAGCGAGGTTATTTCACTTGTCGGCGAAGGTAAGCCCATGGATGAAATTGCGGCAGGAATTCAGCTTGCGGTTGCAAAGAGATGCTTTGTTATGGCTAAAAAAGCAGGCGCAACCGACAGTATAACTCTCACGGGCGGCTGTGCTAAAAATGACGGCCTTAAAAAAGCAATCGAAAAGGTGCTCAAAATCAAGGTTGTTGAGCTTTCAACCGACCCGCAGCTTATGGGTGCTCTC
>JAZNPG010000004.1:0-22000 GCA_045589555.1 Acutalibacteraceae bacterium | reverse complement strand
TTGCAATTGATACAAGTGTTTTCGGTAATAAAGCTACCAGACCTCTTGAGGGCGGAATTGTTCTTACAGCAAAGAATCTTCCTGCCGATGCAACAGGCACGGTATCGTATTATCTCGGCAGCGAGCTCCTCGGCACAGGCGTCAGCTATACCTACATGCTTGAATCATATGTTGAGGAATATACCTTCAAAGCTGTTTTTGCGGGTGACTCCAAATATGCCGCAGCAGAGGCTAAGGTTACAGTAAATGTCAAAAAGTCCGACCAGCCCATTCTTGTATGGTCAACCGCTCCCGACGATACAATTGAATTCGGCGTTGAAAGCAAATATGATATTTTTGTCGGCGGCGGCAGAGAAGGCGGCAATTATATCTTCTCAATTACTGACCAGAAAACCGTAAACGGTGAAGATGCAGATGCTGAAAATCCGATTGCAACAATTAACGAAAGCGGCATTTACGGCGAACTCGTCATTCACAATGCAGGTTCATTTACTGTTAATGTTTACAAAGAAGGCTCCGACGATTATAACGACAGCGGTGTTCTGAGCAAAACTGTTGTTGTAACAAAGGGCAAATATCCCGGCTTCGGATTTGAAAATGCCGCTCCCGAAGCAATAACATTCAATGATGAAAACGGCAACGTTTTCGTTAACAAAGCAATCAATAACAAGGGCGTTGATGTTGTTTATGCGGTTGTTACTCCCGAGGGTCACACTCCTCTTGCAACCGTAAGCGATGAAGAGCCCGGCAAAATCATTATCAACAGCGCAGGAACAATCACGGTTTCCGCAACAATCGCAGAAACTGCAAACTATTCTTCTGCATATGCGGAATACACCCTGACTGTTAATAAGGCAACGCAGGCAATTGCGTTTGAAAAGCCCGAAAACGCTGTGATTTATTACGGCGAAGCTTATGCTAACGCTGCTCTTGAGGTTGAGGTTGCAGATGCAACTGACGGCAAGGGATATGGCGCAGGTGATATTACTTATGAAATTATTGCCGGCGGGGAGATTGCTTCTGTTGATGAAAACGGTAAACTCACCTTCAAGAACGGCATGCTTGGCACTGTAACCGTTAAGGCAACAAAGGCTGCCTGCGCAAGCTATCTGGAGGCAACTGCCGAATATACCGTAACTGTTCAGGAATTCGTTCTCAATGAAGAACCCAAGCTTGAAGGTACAGCAGGAAATAACGGTTGGTATAAGAGCGATATCACCGTTACACCTCCCGAAGGCTATAAAATCAGCACAAGCAACGCAATTGACGGCGACTGGGCTGATAATACTGTTGTTGCTACTGAAGGAAGCGAGAATAAGCTGACTGTTTATTACCGCGATATAACAACAGGTAAGATTTCAAATGCCAACGAAGTTACTTCGGATAAGCTCAAAATAGATAAGTCCGCTCCCGAAGAGCTCAGCATTACGCTCACAACATCAAAATGGTATGAAAAGATTCTGGACGGAATAACCTTCGGTGTTTATAACTCAACCGTTAATTTTGTTCTTTCCGCAAAGGATTCTGTTTCAGGCGTTGTTGGCTTTGAATGGAAATACCATAGGGACGAAAATGCGGGTGCTGCATTTGTTGAAGACTTTTCAGATGTGGCTGACCCTGCTGCAATAGTCAAAAACGAAGACGGCTCATACACCTATATTGCAACAATCGGCGATGAAAACTCTCTTCCTCTTATCAGAGGTAAAATATCCTTCACCGCAACAGACGAAGCAGGCCATACTTCCGCTCCCGTATTCGGAGAGTTCAACATTTTAATCGATGAAATACTTCCCGAGTTTGATGTTAAATATGAAGGCGCTCTCAAGACCTTGCTGAATACGGAAACAGGCGAAAAGGTTTCTGAAGACGGCGACGGAGTGGTTCATTATTATGCGGGCGAATCGGTAAAGGTTACCGTTACTGTTGATGAAGACAGCTTCCTTGCTGATGAAATCAGCATTACGGACGGCTCTGATTCTGTAGTATGTGAATGGGATGATAACAATTCAACATCTTTTGACATTTCAGGTGAGGGCGAACATGAAATAGCTATCACTTATACAGAAGGTTCCGAGGAAACCAAAAGAGTGACAACTTATACCAGAACCGTTGTTATTGATAACACTGCTCCCGTAATTACAATTGAACCCTCAGCAGCAGAAGAAATCTATTATTCCAAAGAACCTATAAGCGCAAAGATTACTGTTGATGAGGCAAACTTCTTCGCAGAGGATTTCAAGCTTGAAATCGATGCAAAGAATGCAGCAGGCGAAACAATTGAAATTGCAACACCTGAGCTTACATGGAGTATTGTTGACGGTAAGCATGAGACAACTGTTCTTCTTAACAAAGAAGCAAGATATGTTCTCAAGGCAAACTATACAGACCTCGCAACAAATCCTGCAGAAGAATTTGTTACAGGCGAGCTTGTTTATGACAAAACTGCTCCCGTAATTGTTGGCAACAATGCCGATAATGAAAATCTCAAGTTCAGCTACAGCAATCCTGTTGAAGAGCTTATTGCTGCTATTACATTTAATTATTATCAGCCTGAAACAGCAGTTGCTACCATTACCGTTAAGGCAGAAGACGAGATAGCGGGCGTTGAAACAATCAAATACAAATATGTAAGAGAAGCAGGCGCAAGTGAAACAAATGTTGCAGTTCTTGAAGGTGATGCCAAAGTAATTTCAGATGACGGCAAAACATATGTTGCTGAATTCACACTTCCCACAGATATTGATGACAAGGGTCAGTACAGAGGCAGCATCACCGCATGGGCAATCGATAAGGCAGGCAATGGCAGCGTACAGCATACAGACGATAAGATGGTAGTTGTTGTTGACTCGATTATCCCTGAAATGATGTCAGCCGAAATTACTGCAAAGAACGAAAATGCAGGTAAGTATTATTCAAATGAAACCGCAACTGTAACCTTCAAGGTTAAAGAGGCAAATTTCTATGCTGAAGATATTAACGGTTGCATCAAGGTTGAAAAAGACGGTGCTGCTTATGCATATGACGCAATAACCTGGACACAGGACGGCGATGTATACACAGGCTCAATCACCGTTGAGGATGCAGGCACATATGTTGTAAAGATTGAAGGCTATAAGGACAGAAGCGGAAACGCACTTGTTAATTATGAATCGCCTGAAATCGTCATTGATAAAACCGCTCCCATCACCGATATCAAGCTTTATTCCGATGATGCAAGCGTTGAAGACGGTAAATACTATCAGAAACCCGTAACTGCAAAGATTACGGTAACAGAAACAAACTTCCTTGCAAAGGATTTCAAACTCGTTGTTGAAGCAAAGGATGCAGACAACAATCCTGTTAAAGTTGAAATCCCTGCACTTTCATGGACAGATAACGGCGATGTTCATGAAGCAACCGTTCTTCTTGATAAAGAAGCAAGATATACTGTCACTGCTGATTATACAGACCTTGCAAAAACACCTGCAAAGCAGGAAACCACAGGCGAGTTTGTTTATGACGAAACCGCGCCCTCAAAGGACGGCATTTCAATCAGCTACAGTGCTAATGTTATGGATAAGGCAATTGGTGCGATTACTTTCGGATACTACAATCCTCTTGTAGAAGTAACCGTTACCGCAAAGGATGAGGTTGCACGCGTTAAGACCATTGAATGGTCATATGCAAGAGAAGCAGGCGCAAGCGAAACAAACGTTGAAACCGCAACAGGCGTAATAAGCGATCTGACCGTTAACGGCTCAACTGCAACAGGTAAATTCAAGCTTCCTCTCGATGAAATTGAAAACAAGCAGTTCAGAGGCAGCATCACCGCATGGGCAACAGATAACGCAGGCAATGACGGCTCAGTAAGCAACAAGTTTGTTGATACTGATGATGTTGTTATCGTTGATACAATCACACCTGTTGTTTCCGTTAAGTACGAAGCAGACAGAGCATATGATAAGAACACATTTGCCGATGTTGAAGAAGCTGATTTCAACGCAGGCAGCACAGTTCTTATCAGCAAGGAAACCGCAACAGTTACTTACACCGTAACAGAAGCCAACTTCGATTCTGATGAACAGGATTATGATTATTTTAACAGGCAGTTCGTTATCAAAAAGGATGGCGTTGCAGTTAACAATATCAAGCCCGTATGGACTGAGGCAGAGGCTGCCGATACCCACACAGGCGTAATCACATTCACCGAAGAGGGCGACTATACAGTTTCAATCGCATTCGAGGATCGCAGCGGCAATGTGACCGAAACATATGAATCACCTGTTATTGCGATTGATAAAACCGCTCCCGTTATCAGCGCTAAATACAACAACGCAGCGGTTAAGGATATTTATGCTGAAAACGTAACGGTTGAATTTACCGTTACCGAAAGACATTTCAATCCTGACCTGTTTGATTTCTCACTTGTTAAGTCTGTGGATATCACAGGCACAGCTGTATCTCAGCCTGATTTTGATGCAGAACTCAGAAAGGCTGCTAACTGGACTCATTCCGGTGACAAACACACGGCAAAAATCGCTCTCACAAACGATGCGATTTATGCTTTCACAGCAGATTGCGATGATATGATCGGCCATGAAGCAAATCAGCTCACATCAGGCGAGTTCATTATCGATAAAACCGCTCCTGACACAAGTAAGATAAGGTTCGAGTACAGTGCAAGTGTTATGGATAAAATTATCGACGGCATAACTTATGGCTTCTATAATGAAAACTATGTTACAGTAACATTCTATGCAGAGGATATGACCTCAGGCGTTGAAGAGTTTAAATGGAATTACAACAGAAGTTCGGATGCAAGTGACGCTAACAAAGATGCTTACAGCGGTTCGATAAGTGCAAGCAGAAATGAAATTTTCCAGGAAAGCGATAAGAAAACCTTCTATGGTGAAATTGCTCTTCCCAGAGAAGCAGCTGAAGAGCTTCGCGGAAACATGAGCGTTATTGCAATCGATAGGGCAGGAAATTCAAGCAACAATGACCAAGCGTATCCTGATAATAAGGTGATTGTTCTTGACAAAACAAAGCCTGTAATAGAAGTTGAGTATGAGCAGCCCATTCAGGCAGTTGATAAAGAAACACTTGTTACTCAAAACAATGTTCCGCTTGTTGACAACAGCAGCACAGAAAAGAACAACAAGTATATCTATAACGCAAACACCAAGGTAACGCTCAAAATTACCGAAGCAAACTTTGATCTTGTCCTTAAGAATGAAACAACGGAATTCAAACCCGTTGTAAAGGTTAACGATGCGGATTATAACGGCACAGTAAACTGGAACCGCGCAGGAACCAATTCTGATGAGTGGGAAGCAGTGCTTAATTTCACAGAAGACGGTGCTTATGAGATTTCAGTAACATTTACGGATCTTTCAGGCAACAAAATGGATGATTATGTTTCCAATATTGTTGTTGTTGATAAAACTGCTCCTGTAATTAAAGTTGATTATATGCCCAAAGATGATGCATCGGTATCTAACGCGGAAAACGGAAAAACATTCTTTGGCGGTGAAAGAACTGCAACAATCACAATAACCGAAGAGAATTTCCGTTCATCAGATGTCAAGATCAACATTATACCAAACGATATTAATGATAATAAGGTTTCTGAAAATGTTGAGTATGGCACATGGAAATCTGACGGAAACATCAACACGATGAATTTAACATACAAAGGCGATGCAATTTATACATTTGACATCGAATACGAAGACCTTGCAACAAATCCCGCAGCAGATTATGAGCCCGACATTTTCGTTGTTGATAAGACTCCGCCTGCAAAGGATAAGCTTAACGCTGAATACAGCACCTCGGTCAACGATTTCAAGGATGGTTCCGTAACCTATAAGTATTATAAGGATCCCGTTACGGTTACTCTTATTGCAACGGATGATACCGCAGGCGTTAAGGAATTCAATTACAGCTATCTTGTAAGCGATAATGTAAGCAGCAAGAACAAAGGTCTTTCCGATCAGAAGCTCAGCGGCAGCGCTCTCAACTCTGCAGGTGACAGAACAACTGCTGAATTCACCATTCCTGCTCAGAGCACTTCCGAAAACAATCAGTTCAGAGGCAATGTTGAATTCATTGCAACTGATAAATCTGGCAACCAGTCTGAAGTTTTCGTGGATAAAGATGAAATTATCATTTTTGATAACATTGCTCCCAAGATGAGTGTTGAAATCAACGATGCATCTGCAGTTGTTAACGGAATTCACTATTTCAACAACGGCGCAAGCGCAACCATCACCATTGAAGAAGCTAACTTCTATCCTGAAGACGTTAAGATTACCGTTAACGGTGACCCCGTAACTCTTACAGATTGGAGCAGCAACGGCGATGTAAGAACCGCAACGCTCAATCTTTCAAGTGACGGCGAATACAAGGTATATATCGAATATACCGACAGATCGGGCAACGCAGGCGAGTCATATGAATCAGAGCAGATTATTATCGATAATACCAAGCCCTCAATCACCGTTTCAGGTATTGCTCATGAGTCAGCAAACAATGGCGAAAAGATTGGCTTCACTGTTTCGGCAAACGATGATAACTTCAACGCTTCCGAATTCAAGCCCGTTCTCACAGCTGTTGTTCCCGATGAAAACGGCAACTACAAGACCATGACAATCGATGTCGGTTCACCGCAGTCCGTTGACGGCAAAACATACCGCTATGTTATCGATAACCTTGATACGGATGCAATTTATACTCTCAGCTGCGTAGCCAAGGACCTTTCAGGCAACGAAAACAATGTTATGATTATTTCTGATTCAGGCAACGCTGAAATGACTGCAATGCAGTTCTCTGTTAACCGCAACGGTTCAGCATATATGCTTGATAAGTATACATCCGATCTGACCGATAAGTTCTATATCCATGATGTTGAACAGAACATTGTTATTGTTGAAGTTAACGTTGATGCACTCAGCGAACACAGAGTTGAGCTTAACGGCGTTGCACTTACTCCCGATAAGGATTATACAGTTACCGTTACAGGCGGCGACGGAGCTTCATGGTATAAGTACACCTATTCAATCAATGCTTCTCTCTTTGCAGAGGAAGGCGAATACTCGGTTGTTGTTGTATCCAAGGATAAAACAGATACAACCGCATTCAGCGATATCAAGGGCGGCGCAATAAACTTTGTTGTTGACAGAACCGCTCCCACTGTTACTGTTTCAGGTATCGGTAAGGATGGCAGATATCAGGCAAGCAGCAGAACAGTTACGGTTGTTCCCCTTGATAACGGCGGTCAGCTTTACTCAGTTAAGATCGTTGTTACCGATGCAAACGGAAATATTGTTGCAACTCCCATTGAGCTCTTTGGCGATAAGCTTACAGAAGCTCTTGCGAACGGCAACGGAGCTCTTACATTCGAGCTTGGCGAAGGCATGTATCAGAACGTTGAAATCACCTGTGTTGATATCGCAGGCAATGAATACTTCTCAGAAGAAGCCTTCCATAACATTACCGTTTCGCCCAGCCGTTGGGTTATTATGTGGGCTAACCCCGTAATCAGATGGAGCGCTGTTGGCGCAGTTGCTGCTATAGCTCTCGGAATCTTCTTTATCATTTTCTTCAAAAAGAGAAAAAAAGATAAGGAAGAAGCATAATCCCTAACCGTCGTTTAATTGCAATTATATTCAGAATATGAATTGCTGAAAAAATCAAAAACGCTTCGGGTGCCGTTACGGCGGTGCCCGGAGCGTTTTCTTTTACATATCCTAAAATTTGACAAAATATCCGTTTTTCGTTATACTTTTATTAAAGTAAAATGAGGTGGCATAGCTATGTTAGAAGCAATTGAAAAAGCTGTCGGCGCAGTCAACGATGCGCTTTACAGCTATATACTTATCATTATCCTTGTGGCTGCGGGAATTTATTTTACCGTAAGAACAAAATTTGCCCCGTTCAGGCTTTTTGGCGAGCAGCTTAAGGCTGTTACGGAGAAAAACAGCAAAAACGGAGTTTCTTCGTTTCAGGCGCTGATGATTTCAACCGCATCAAGAGTCGGCACAGGCAATATAGTCGGTGTTTCAACGGCTCTTTGCATAGGCGGCTTCGGTTCGGTTTTCTGGATGTGGGTTATCGCAATTGTCGGTTCGGCATCCGCTTTTGTTGAAAGCACGCTTGCCCAGATTTACAAACGCAAGGGGGCTGACGGATGCTACGGCGGACCGGCATATTATATTGAAACGGGTCTTAAAAACCGTGTGCTTGCCATAGTTTTTTCAGTTCTTCTCATTATCACATACGGCTTCGGCTTCAATATGCTTGCTTCATTCAACCTGCAGGATACTTTTTCCGCTTACAGCTTTTATAATCCGAAAATAACGCCGTGGATTATCGGCGCAATTCTCGCCGTTGTTGTTTGCTATTGCCTTATCGGCGGCGGCAAAAGAATCGCAAGAATTACGGAGGTTCTTGTTCCGGTTATGGGTGTTGCCTATGTAATTGTTGCGCTTGTTATTGTTGTTGTGAACATCAGACTTCTGCCTGAGGTTTTTGCAAGGATATTCAGAGAAGCGTTTGATTTCAAAGCGATTTTCGGCGGATTCAGCGGCTCATGCATTATGTACGGTATCAAGAGAGGCTTGTTCAGCAACGAAGCAGGTATCGGCTCTGCTCCCAATGCATCTGCTTCCGCTCAGGTAAGCCATCCTGCAAAGCAGGGTCTTGTTCAGGTGCTTTCGGTTTTCATTGATACGATTCTCATCTGCTCCGCAACGGCATTTCTCTGCATGTTTTCAGGCGTTGAGCCCTCAACGGAAATTGCAGGCGCACGCTATGTTCAGGAGGCGCTTAAATCGGTTCTCGGCGGTTTCGGACCTGTTTTCATTACCGTTGCAATGATTCTTTTTGCGTTCACAACTCTGCTCGGCAACCTTTATTATGTAGATAAATGTATCATCCATATTTCGGGCAAGGTTCCCTCAAAAAAAGCGCAGATTGCCGTGAATATCGTATCCTCGCTCGTTATCTTTATCGGTTCGGGTCTGAGCGCAGACCTTCTTTGGGGTATTGCGGATATAACAATGGGTTGCATGGCGATTATCAACATTCCCGTTATCCTTATTCTGAGCAAATATGCCCTGCGTGCACTCAAGGATTATGAGCAGCAGCGCAAGGCGGGCAAAGACCCCGTTTTCAAGGCGAAGTCTATCGGTTTGCCGCATAAGGTTGACTGCTGGGGCGATGACGAATAAAAATTTGCTATAATATTGACTTGATTAAAAAAGCATGATATAATACATACGATTAAATTTACCCGGAGGTTATTGAAATGAAACATATCAAAACTATCGAAACAAAGAACCTTTGCGAGAGCGCTAAAAAGGGCGGCTGCGGCGAATGCCAGACATCCTGCCAGTCAGCTTGCAAAACAAGCTGCGGTATTGCTAATCAGCAGTGTGAAAGCAAAGAAAGCAAATAAGTTGCAAAAAAGAAAGTGCCGCCTTGATTGGCGGCATTTTTTATGACAGGAGCAATAAAAAATGATTCATCAGTATAAACTCGGCGGCTATAACATTGTACTCGATATCTGCTCGGGCTCCGTGCATGCGGTTGACGATGTTGCCTATGACATTATCTCGATGTTTGAAAGCGCCGAAAAGGATGCCGTTATTGCGGCGATGAAAGAAAAATATGTTGACGGTGAAGAGATAACCGAAAAGGATATCGAAGAATGCTATGAGCAGGTTGAGGAGCTTAAGGCTGCGGGCAAGCTTTTTGCGCCCGATACCTTTGAGCCCATGGCAGGCGAGCTTAAAAACAAAACAAGAGGCGTTGTCAAAGCGCTCTGCATTCACATTGCCCACACCTGCAACCTCAACTGCGCCTATTGCTTTGCAAGCCAGGGCAAGTATCAGGGCGAAAGAGCAATCATGAGCTATGAGGTTGGTAAGCGTGCGCTTGATTTTCTGATTGAAAACTCGGGCACCCGCAGAAATCTTGAGGTTGACTTTTTCGGCGGTGAGCCTCTGATGAATTTTGATGTTGTGAAGCAGCTTGTTGCCTATGCAAGAAGCGTTGAAAAGGAGCATAACAAGAATTTCCGCTTTACGCTCACAACAAACGGCGTGCTCATTGACGATGATGTTATAGAGTTTGCCAACAAGGAAATGAGCAATGTTGTGCTCAGCCTTGACGGCAGAAAAGAAATCCATGACCGCTACCGTGTTGACTATGCAGGCAACGGAAGCTGGGACAGAATTGTTCCCAAATTTCAGAAGCTTGTTGAGGCAAGAGGCGGCAAAAATTATTATATGAGAGGCACCTTCACCCATGCGAATCCCGATTTTCTGAATGACATTCAGCAGATGCTTGACCTAGGATTTACGGAGCTGAGCATGGAGCCTGTTGTTTGCGCTTCGGGTGACCCCTCGGAGCTTACGCAGGAGGATTTGCCGATTGTTATGGAGCAGTATGAAAAGCTTGCTGAGCTCATGCTTGAGCGTGATAAGCAGGGCAAGCCCTTCACCTTCTATCACTATATGATTGACCTCACGGGCGGTCCCTGTATCTATAAGCGTATTTCGGGCTGCGGCTCGGGCACGGAATATATGGCGGTTACTCCTTGGGGCGACCTTTACCCCTGCCATCAGTTTGTGGGTGACGAAAAATTCAGGCTCGGCAGCATCTATGACGGCGTTACAAACACCGCAATTCAGCAGAAATTTGCCGATTGCAACGTTTACGCAAGAGAAGAATGCCGCTCCTGCTGGGCAAGGCTTTATTGCTCGGGCGGCTGCGCAGCAAACGCATACCATGCCACGGGAGAAATCACGGGCATTTATAAATACGGGTGCGAGCTTTTCAAAAAGAGAATGGAATGCGCAATTATGGTTGCGGTTGCAAGAATGCTCGGTGAATAAATATTACAGGATGGTAATATGAATACTCCTATTTACAATTTTGTCAGAGATTATATTTCACAGAATAAAAAACGTCTGCATATGCCCGGTCACAAGGGCAGCGGCAGGCTCGGCATTGAGCAATTTGATATAACCGAAATCGGCGGTGCTGACAGCCTTTATGAAGCAAGCGGAATTATCGCAGAAAGCGAAGAAAATGCAAGCAGGATTTTCGGCTGCCCGACATTCTATTCAACCGAGGGCTCTTCGCAATGCATAAGGGCGATGGTTTACCTTGCGGTTATGAATGCGAGGGATAAACGCCGCAGACCGCTTATTCTTGCAGGCAGAAATGCCCATAAAACCTTTGTTACAGCAGCCGCAATGCTTGATTGCGATGTTGAATGGCTCTGCCCCGAAGCCGATGAAAGCTATCTTTCATGCACCGTTCATCCGTGGAGGCTTCATGACACTCTTGAAAAAATGGAGCGCAAGCCCGATGCGGTTTATATCACAAGCCCCGATTATCTCGGCAACATTTCGGATATCAGATGGCTTGCCGATGTGTGCCACAGCTTCAGAGTGCCGCTTATGGTGGATAATGCTCACGGCGCTTACCTTAAATTCCTGCCCGAATCGATGCATCCCATCGACCTCGGAGCGGATATCTGCTGCGATTCGGCGCATAAAACCCTGCCTGTTTTAACGGGCGGCGCTTATCTGCATGTTTCGTCCGATACTCCCATGCCTTATGCGGATCAGGCGAAAAATGCGCTGGCTATGTTTGGCTCAACAAGCCCGTCTTATCTGATTCTGCAATCGCTTGATATTGCAAACACGGAGATTGAATACTGCCAAAGAAAGATATCGGAAACGGCAGAGGGTGTAAAACGGGCGAAAGAATATTTTTCGGAAATGGGCTTCGGCATTTGCGGCAATGAGCCGCTCAAAATCACCGTCTGCCCCAAACCGACAGGCAACACGGGCTATGAATTTGCCGATTACTGCGAGAAAAAGGGTTTCGTTTGTGAATATGCCGATGCGGATAACGTAGTTTTCATGTTTTCGCCAAACAGCCATCCGCATGACCCGATGCGCCTTGCCGATTCAGTTGTGGGTATTCAGAAGAATCCGCCGATAAAAACGGTTGCTCCCGATTTTTACCTGCCCGAAAAGGTTATGTCAATCCGCAAGGCTGCGCTTTCAAAGCAGGAAACAATCCCCGTTGAAGAAAGCGAAGGCAGAATTTTAGCCGTACCGACTCTCGGATGTCCGCCTGCTGTGCCGATTGCCGTTTGCGGAGAAAAAATCGATAAGCAGACCGTTGAAAGATTCTTATATTACGGCATAACGGAATGCACGGTTGTGAAATGATTATATAGTTTCAACCTTTGTGTAGAGGCGATTCACGAATCGCCCGAAGACCTGCATAAATAACGGACGGATGATATCCGCCTCTACCCGAATAAAGCTTCAGAGCAATAAAAAAGCTTGTACAGAAATTGATTCCGTACAAGCTTTTGGTTATTATTTTTCAATTTCCTGCATGCCGTAGGCATCAACAAGAGCGAAATATTCCGCTTCGGAAATCGCAACAACGGAGCCGTGGCGGGGTTTGAGATGATTCATTGAATAGGTTGAGCGCTGCACCTGTCTGAAGGTTTTGAAATCCCTCGTCATCTGCGCAAAGAAAGTTCCCTCGCCGTATTCATCCATAATCATCATCCATGCATCCGTGCCCGTAATGCGGTACATTGAGCTGCCTTCAACGCCAAACCAGTTGAGCGAGCATATTGTGTAATCCGTATCATAGGGTCCCGTGAGGTTTTTTGATTTTACATAGGCGATTTTTTGGGTGATATCCTCTTTGAAATAGAGGTAATAGTATCCGTCTTTTTCGTTATAGATTATATCGCCGTCAATGCACTGAATGCTGCGCTTTTCGCCCGTTTCGGGGTCGGTTTCGTTCCATCTGCCGTATAAAATCTTGGGCTCAGTTTCAAAGCTCTTGAAATCCTTGGTGTATGCGTAATAATGACCTGCAACATCGTTTTCAACTGTTGAGGTTGCCCAGTAAACCATATACATGCCTGCTTTTTCGTCCCAGATTGCCTGCGGCGCCCAGGCTCTGTTGGTGTGCTCAAAGCCCTCAAACTGACGGATATCGATAACCGTTTCGTCAATCCAATTAACAAGGTCATAGGATTTCCAGGTGATAAGGCAATGGTTGGAGGTCCAGCCCTCAAGGGCATTCATATCGGTTGCGATTATAAAATAGCAGTCCTTGCCGTTTTCATCCTGACCCTTGAGAATATAAGGGTCACGCACGCAGCCTGTGCCAAGCTTCTGGTCAATTATCGGTTCGTTGTTGTTGAGCGCTTTAAAATTATAGCCGTCTGTGCTTACCGCAAGATGAATCTGCTGCTCGTTGACCTCGTTGCCCACAAAATAGCAGAAAAGATATGCTCCTTCTCTGCTGCAGGCAGGGTAGGCATAATTATTGAAAATATAATTGAAAAGGAAATACCAGATCATAATGAACGCCATAAAAAAGCGCTTGAATGCCATAAAAGTCACGGTTATGCACCCCTTAAATTGTGTTTGGATTTATTATACATAAACAAAACAAAAAATGGAATACCCCGAATGATTTTTATTGAATAAATTATAAAAATATGTTATATTTGATTTACTGATGAACGGAGGAATAAAAAATGAAAAGGTTTACGGCGATAATTTCAGTTATGCTTGTGTTATCAATGCTTTTCGGAATAACGGCATTTGCGGAATCGGGATATGCTTACGGCGAAGCAGAGCTTTCCGCTTTTGCACCGAAATGGAATGCAATTCAGGCAGATGAAACGGTTATCTCGCTGACCCCAGGCAGCTGTCAGGGAGAAATCCGTTTTGCGTGGCTTTCGGACGGAAAAGATAATGCCTCGTTCAGAATCTCCGAAAGCGGTGATATGAGCGGAGCAAAAGAGATTGCCGTTGAATCAGAGGATGCCATCGGCGATTATGTTTCAAACAAGGTAACCGTAAGCGGTCTTGAAGAGGGCAAAACCTATTATTATTCATATACGGAAAACGGCAGATGGAGCGAGCCTGCGCCCGTAAAGGTGCAGCCCGATGATGATTTCACCGTGCTTTTTGTTTCGGATGCGCAGATAGGACGCTCGGGCGAGGAAACACTTGAAGAGGTGCTTGTCCGTGACACCTGCGGATGGAATTTCACGGTTGAAAAGATGCTTTCGCAGTATCCCGATGCTGCTTTTGCTATTTCGGGCGGCGACCAGTTCCAGTCACCCGACAGCCTGCCGCAGATGAAAGCTTACCTTGCTCCCGAAAAGCTCCGTTCCTTACCTGTTGCCAACACAATCGGTAACCATGACGACGGTTCAACGCTCTACGGAGATATTTTCAACAATCCCAACGAGGTTGCTGAAATCAATGCAGACGAAGCGGGCACGGGCTATTATTACAGCTACGGCGACGTACTTTTTATTACTGTTAATTCAAACAACACGTTTTTATTCGATACCGAAAGGGTTATCCACAAGGCTGTCAAGGCTTATCCCGATGCAAAGTGGAGAGTTGTGACGATGCATCACAATCCCTATTCCGCATCCCTGAGCGACGGAGAATATTCCGAATACAGATTGCTGTTTTCTGCGCTTTATGATTGCTATGATATCGACCTTGTTTTAAGCGGTCATGACCATCTTTATTCACGCACACAGGTTATGTACGGCGGCAAAGCGGCGCAGGGAGAGGGCACGGTTTATGTTCAGTCCTCCTCAGCTTCGGGCAGCAACTATGACCCGCTCCCCGAGGAGCTTGCTTCATACACAGCAACCGCTTTCGATGTAAGAGTGCCGACCTATACGGCTTTCACCTTTACGGATGAAGCGATTATCGGCACAACCTACCGCACCGATACTGATGAGATTATCGATGCTTTTGAGGTAAAGGATAACACAGCCGATTCATCGGCAAATATTTTCAGCATTTTATTTTCTCTTCTTAAAACATTGTTTACAATGATATAATTGTTAGTGAGTAGGTAATAGTGAAGAGTTTCAGGTGTGCTCTGCCCACACCCGTAACTATTCGCTAAACCACAGAAAGGGAACAACATGGATAGTTTTGCAAAAAGATTTAAGATAGACTGCTCTCCCGTTGCCGATAAAGAGCAGGTTTATGTCAACGGCGCAACAAGGCTGACGGTTATAACGCCGTGCCTTTTAAGGGTTGAGAAGCAGGCAGAAGGCAAGTTTTGCAACGAACCTACCCAGAGCGTATGGTTCAGAGATTTCTGCAAATGTGATTTTGAAGTGAAGGAATCAAACGGTGTTGTTGAAATCAAAACCGAAAAGGTTACGTTTGTTTATTCTCTCAAGGCCGAAAAAATGGTGAAGATTATTCTTGCCGACGGAAGAACGGTCAGGAATTTCAAATCGGGCAACCTCAAGGGCACAAGCCGTACTCTTGATATAACCGCCATTGACAGAGTGGGCGACGGCGTATGCTCGAAAAACGGTGTTGCCGTTCTTGATGACAGCAAAACCCTTGCCATAAAAGAGGACGGACTTATTCTTCCCAGAGATAACAACGAAACCGATGAATATTATTTTGCCTACGGCAACGATTATATCGGCGCAACAAGCGATTTATACAGGCTTACGGGCAAGGTGCCGCTCATTCCGAGATATGCTCTTTCAAACTGGTGGAGCAGGTATAAGGATTATTCACAGGATGAATATCTGAGTCTTATGGATAAATTTAAGGAAGAGGAAATCCCTATCACCGTTGCAACGGTTGATATGGACTGGCATTGGGTTAAAATCAAGGAAAAATTCGGCAAGGACAGCCATAAGGTCAGCAAGCATCTGAACTTTATGGAGTATGTTTACGATGTGTGGTCAACGGGCTGGACGGGTTACAGCTTCAATACGGAGCTTTTCCCTGACCCTGCAGGCTTCCTTAAAAAACTCAAGGACGATAATTACAAAATAACCTTCAACATTCATCCCTCAATGGGTGTGCGCTGGTTTGAGGACCGGTATAAAGAAATGTGCGAAGCCATGGGACAGAATCCCGAAGAAAAGCAGTCCGTTAAGTTTGACATAACAGATAAAAAGTTTACCGAAAAATATTTCGATATT
Source organism: Acutalibacteraceae bacterium (assembly GCA_045589555.1). Taxonomy (GTDB): domain Bacteria; phylum Bacillota; class Clostridia; order Oscillospirales; family Acutalibacteraceae; genus CAG-177. The sequence continues at coordinate 5,979 of JAZNPG010000004.1, read as the reverse complement.
CTTCATCATCCCTTTGAAAAAATGGGCGTTGATTTCTGGTGGATTGATTGGCAGCAGGGTAAGAACACAGCTGTTAAAGGTCTTGACCCTCTGTGGGCGCTCAACCACTATCATTTTCTTGACAATGCAAAGGATAACCACAGACCGCTCATTCTTTCCCGTTTCTGCGGCGCAGGCAGCCAGCGTTATCCTCTGGGCTTCAGCGGCGACACAACCCAGACGTGGAAAAGCCTTGATTATCAGCCCGGCTTTACAGCAACAGCTTCAAACATCGCTTATCCCTGGTGGAGCCACGATATCGGCGGCCACTGCATGGGCAGAAAGGATGATGAGCTTTATCTCCGTTGGGTTCAGCTCGGAGTTTTCAGCCCTGTTATGCGTCTGCACTCCACGAATAATGAGTTTGCAGGCAAAGAGCCCTGGAATTACAGCAAGCCCATTCAGAAAATCGCAACCGATGCCCTGCGCTTAAGGCATAAGCTGCTGCCCTATATCTACACGATGAATTACCGCACTCATACCGAATGCAGAGCAATCTGCGAGCCGATGTATTATGCGTATCCCGAGGATGAAAACGCATACAAGTGCAAAAACGAATTTTTCTTCGGCACTGAGCTTATCGCCGCTCCCATCACGGAGCATACATCTTCAAAAACTAACCTTGCAGGCGTTAATGTATGGATTCCCGAGGGAAGATATACCGATATTTTCACGGGCAGAATTTACAGCGGCAACAAGTTTGTTAAGATGTTCAGGGATATGGAAAGCATTCCCGTGCTTGCAAAAGAGGGCGCAATTATTCCCATGAGCGCAAATGACAGAACGAATGACTGCGCAAACCCTGAAAAGCTCGAGGTTATGGTTTACAGAGGCAACAACACCTTTACTCTCTATGAGGATGACGGCGAAACTCTTTCGTATCAGAGCGGCGAATTCCTCAAAACCGCATTTACCGTTGCGGAAAAGGGCAACAGCGTTTCGTTCAGAATCGAAAAGGCAGAGGGCACAAGCGCAGTTGTACCCGAAAACAGAACATATATTGTTAAATTCAAGGATATTGTTGACGGAAAAATCAGCGTAACCGTTGATGACAAAAAGGTAGATGCAGCCGTTTGCACGGTTGGCGGTACTCTCGAAGTTTCCGTCACCGCAAGCCCCGATTTAACCGTTGAAATATTGGTTGAGGGTTGCCGATATCTTGAAAATGCCGATGAAAAGCAGCTTCTCATCAATACAATTGCAAAATTCCAGATGGGCAATGACCTCAAGGGATTGAAATTCACTTCTTTCCTTAAAAACAGCAAAAAGCTGCCGAAGGTAAGAAAGGATTTTGCTCAGCCCATTGAAGAAATTTTAAATCTGCACAGATAAAATAAAAGCGGAGCATCAGAACGATGCTCCGTTTTTTATGAATAATGAACAGTTAAGAGTGAAAGGTTTCGGGTGGGCATTGCTCGCCCGTTTTTATTATAAACTGTTAAGAATATTCAGCACGCAGCGAAGCTCCTCGGGCTTCACCTTATCAACGGGCTTGTTGTTGATAACGCAGTCGGCAAAGTAATGGATTTCGTTTGCATATGCGTCGCTCTTGGGCAGGTTGATGCTGCCCGTATCGCCCTCGGCATCCTGCGAAAGGTCGATTTTTTCGTCATCCTTGAGGTAGATAACCATTTTGCCGTTTTCGTTAGCAACAACCGCATCCTCAAACTGGAAGCGGAATTCTGCCGTGAAAGGATAGCAGGATGAATACCACGAAGCCTCGGAATTGAGCGAGAATTCGCCGAAATCATAGCTGATGCTGATGAAATCCTGCTTGGGCAGCTTTGAACGGTATTGATAAGCAACCTTGGGCATGCCGAAAGCGTAAACCATAAAGTCGAGGTCATGGATGTGAAGGTCAAAAGGTACAAGACCGCTGCGCTTTTCGTCCATCATCCAGCCGTCCCAGCTCCATTTGGGATATCCGCCGAGCCTTGTCATTGTGCCCGAGAGAAGCTTGCCGTATTTCTTGGCGTCGTAAATCTCTTTGAGAAGCTCATATTCGGGCCAGAAACGCAGCACCTGAGCAACCATGAATTTAACGTTGTTTTTTGCGGCGGTTGAATAAACTCTGTCGATATCCTCTTCCTTAAGAGAAATGGGCTTTTCGCAGATAACGTTGATGCCCTTTTCCATTGCCTTAACCGCAAAATCCGCATGAAGATATGTGGGCAGGCAGATATCGATGATGTCAAACTCTTCGTTTGCAAGCATTTCATCAAAATCGGTATAGCAGCGCTTGCCGCTGTATTTTTCCATTCTTTCGGTTCGGATATCGCAAAGCGCAACAAGCTGTGCATTCTCCATTTTCTCCCATACGGGGATGTGTGCGCCGCTGATTCCGCCAACGCCGACCAGACCTACTTTAAGCATAATAATTACCTCCGAGAAAGCTGTTTGCTTTTTGAAACAAATACATTTTATCACTTTGTCGCAAAAAAGCAATACATAAGCGAATTATTATGAAAAAATTAAGAACAGATTAAGAATCTTAAATTTTTCCTTAAATTTATTAAAGGATTTTTTAAGAATATTAAACATAGCCTAAGGTTTTGTTAAATGCATTGCAATGCGTTCACGGTTTCGTTACAATTCAGGTGCAGACAAAAATATACACACCAATCAAAACCAAAGGAGGACAAAAAATGAAATTGAAAAGAATTATTTCAATCATTTTATGCATTGCAACGCTCTTTTCAATGCTGTCGCTGACGGCGTTTGCCGAAGAGCAGGAGCCTTATGCAGAAATCAAATTCAGAAATCCCGGTAAATACAATATTGCTTTTGGAGAAACCGAAGAACTGTATCTTGAATACAGCATAGGAGATGCTGAAAACTATAAAATCGAATGGTACATTTCTAAAAAAGTGATATGTAAGGTTGAATATGTAACCGATGAAGCAACAGGTCTTGTGACGGGTGCAAAGCTGACGGGTAAAAATTTCGGCGATTCAACTCTCACCGCAAAGATACTTGACGAAAATGGCGTTGAAATTGTATCGGCAAAAAAGCTGATACGCGTTGTTGAATCGGAAGGTGAAAACAAAACAGCCGCAGAGAAGTTCAAGATATTTTTGAGGGATTCCTATATAGCTTCGGCATTGATGACAATGTATTTTATCGTTCCCGGCGTGTTTGCCGTTGTATTTTCACCGGTTCTGATACCATATTATGCTTATCTGACGGTTAAGCACATAATCGTTGACCGCCTTTGAAAGGAGGACAAAACAATGAGTTTCAAAAGGTTATTATCCGTTTTTATATGCATAGCAATTGTTTTGGCAGCATTACCTGTGGCGGCATATGCGCAGGATGAAGCACCGATTGCCGAAGCAGAGCAGGTCACAAAGATTATTGATTTTGAGGCTCTGAAGGAAAAGGCAGAGGACGCCTTTTCGGGAGCGAGCTTTTTCGGCTATTGGGGCATATATTTCGGGCTCTCTACAGTACTCGGAATTCTGGCTTTACCGATAAGTCCGATTTTAGTTATATTCCATCAGATTAATAAAGCGGTTTCGGATAAAAAAGCCGTGGCTTTATAACAAAGGAGGAGAAGATATGACAATTTTTCAGTTGATGCTTGCATGGCTCTGGCCCGTTCACGGTATGGTTATGGGCATTGTGGGAGTTATAGCTCTTGCGTTGGGTTTAATCTGATTTGAGAGAGGACAGAGAATGGATTTTGTAATTTCGAAAGAAGAGATGCTTGAGGGAATGCACAAAATGAATTCCTTCGGAACAAGGCTTACAGGCAGCAGCGGACACGCGGCTTTTATCAATTGGCTGAAAGACGAAATAGGCGAAATGGGCATTCCTGTTTTCAGCGATCCGTTTTATTTCAGGCGCTGGGAAGAAAAGCGTTCTTCAATAGAGCTGCTTGACGGCACAAACGTAACAAGCGTTCCCGTTTCATCCGCTTACCCTTATTCGGGCGAAACTCCCGAGGAAGGGGTGACGGGAGAGCTTGTTTATGTTAAAAGCGTTGCCGATGCTGCAAAAACCAAGGGCAAAGTAGCTGTTTTTGAGATATCCAATGTTAATTTTATTCCCAGCGAGGTTGCGTTTGATAAGCGTACAAGTTACCCCGAAGATGTTGTTCTTGAAAAGAAATATGAGGGACCTGTTATAACAAGCTTTGTGCAGTGCTTTTACGGAATTTTATCAAAGCTCACAAAAGCAAAGGCGGTTATCCTTATATGGAAAGGGTTGCATGATGATTGCGTTAAGGGACAGTATCTTTCGTTTATCATGGGATATCAGAATATTCCGATGCTTTGGGTAAATCAGACAGAGGGTAAAAAGGTTATCGAAGCTGCAAAGGCGCATCAAAAAGCAAGAGTTGTTTTAACTGCGGAGATTGAGGAAAAAGCTTTTACGGAAAGCTTTTACTGCATTCTCAAAGGTAAGCATCCGAAAGAAAACGTCATAGTCAATACTCATACCGACGGCACAAACTGTATTGAAGAAAACGGACCCATCGCTCTTTTGCAGCTGATAAAGAATCTCAAGGATAAAGAGCTTGAGAGGACACATATTTTTGTTTTTACAACGGGTCATTTCCGTTTGCCGCATTTTCAGGATATAAGAACAGGCGCATTTCAATCGGGTTCACGCTGGCTTGCGATGCACCGCGAGCTTTGGGACGGTAAGGGAGATCACTTCAAATGTGTTGCAAATCTTACCCTTGAGCACATGGGCTGCAAGGAATGGCGCGATGTTGACGGCGAATATAAGTTTACGGGTAAGCCCGAGGTTGAGCTTGTTTATACAGGCAACGATTTTGTTGACAGGCTTTATATTGATACCGTCAAGGAACGCAAAAATGTCCGCACGATGACTTTAAGAGGGCACAACGCCTTGCATTTCGGCGAAGGTCAGAATTTCTTTACAATGGGAATTCCTGAAATCAGCCTTGTACCTGCACCGTATTACCTATGCGTTGTGAGTGACACTCATGAAATGGAGAAATTTGATATTGACCTGATGACCGAGCAGACCGAAACCTTTGCAAGGCTCATTGAGAAAATTGAAAAAATCGCATCGGGAACACTTGGAAGAAGCGATTTTTATTCGTTGGTTAAAGCGAAAAGCGTTTCGGGAGGCAGGGATTTCAGCCTTGGAGGTCTTGCGGGACTGATATCAGACAGAATAAATAATAAAGGAGAATGAAAAATGTTTTTTGCGTATCTGATTTACATGGGACCGTTTTTCCCGATAGCAATTATTGCGGATTTGCTGTTTCCTGACAGCATCTCACAGCCGATTTTTGATTTGTTCTATAACAACGCTACAGAATTCTGGAATCTGGTTGACAGAATTTTCGGAGCAGTATGATTAAATTGATATAAGGAGTTGGAAACGGTGATAACAATGGCGCTGATGCATTTATTGATGATACCTATAGCTTATCTTATGGAAATTTTTCCGTTTCTGAAAACGATAGCGGAAAATTCCATGGAATTATTGCTGAAGCTTGCGGAATGGGCTCGGTAACAGAAACATCGGATTAGCGAAATCTTATGCTTTAAAAACAATGAAAAAGGGGGCGCGAAAATGATATCAATGGCTATATTGATGTATATGTTGGGAATATTATCGTCATTGCAGAGTATAATTCAGCAGCTCTTTCAGCTGTAAAATCGGTTATCGGAATGTGACCGTTAACAACCAAGAACCGAAAGGAGCAAATGATAATGATAACAGCAACACTAATGATGCTTGCCTCGGGAATTCTTTCTGCGATACTTCAACCGTTTCCGCAGGTGAGTTCATTCCTGGAGATGCTGATTATAAAGCTGTTGAATCTGTCTTAAACTCTGCCGCAGCATAGATAACACAAAACAAAGCATTCTTTAATTCAGTTTAAAACGGATTTTTTCAAAACTCCGTTTCCCCCAAAACCACCCCCCCTCTCCATTTGTGAACGGGGGGGAGGCTTTT
>JAZNPG010000003.1:0-5444 GCA_045589555.1 Acutalibacteraceae bacterium | reverse complement strand
AAAATGCTTGAAATGTTTGAAGATAACGATGACGTTCAGGCTGTATGGCACAACTGGGAAAACGCTGACGACGCCGAATAAAATCAAAACCAATTACAAAAAGACAGGATGTTTCATCGAAACACCCTGTCTTTTTATGTTCAGTTAACCATTACGCAGATTGCAGTAAAATTATCGTTATCCTTGGTTTCGGTTCGCAGAATAAGTCTTTTCGCCATATAGGAAAGCCACTGCTTGGGACCCTCGGATTTGGAGAGGTCAATCTCCATTTCCTGCTCATAAACATATTCCCAGAATCCGTCCGAGCAAAGCAGGAATGCATCTCCCGGCTGAACCGAAACGGGCGCATAGAGTTCCTTGATTTTAAGGTCCTCCTCATTGCCGATAACCTTGAGAAGCTTATTTCTGTCCTCGTTGAAGCGGATATCCTCATATCTGATTTCGCCGAGCTTTGCAACCGCTGCCGAAACCGAGTGGTCTTCGGAACACGCAATGATTTTATTGTTTCTGAAATAATAAAACCTGCTGTCGCCCACATTGGCAAATCTGAGAGTTTTTCCGTCGGTAACCGCAAAAACAAGAGTTGTTCTCATCGATGCGGCTTCCTCGCTCTGCTTCTGCATTTCTATAACAGATGAGTTGACACGCTCCATAACATTTATAAGCCCTGCATCATTCATCGGCTCACCGGTATTTTTCCAGAGGTTAGCCGTTTCTTTTGCGGCGTATGCAGAGGCAACCTCGCCATAATCATGGCCGCCGAGACCGTCAGCTACAACCCAGATTTTCTCTGTGCAGTTATATGAATCCTCGTTGTTGCTTCTGCCGCCTTTATTCGTATAAGCAAAGGTTTTAAAAACCATAATCCACCTTAATATCTTACTTCAAAAGTATTTTCATTATTTCCTACATAGAACTTTTCGCCGCTCCTGAGAGTGTAAGGAGTTTTGGGAGCAAGTCTTGTGCCGTTGCCGAGATATGTTCCGTAGGTTGAGCCGCAGTCAGTAATAACAAGCGCATTATCATTGCGAACGATTTCGCAGTGGATACCGCTTATACCGGGCTGATTTTCGGGATAAACAACGTTACATCTTGCAGGGTCTCTGCCGATAATCGCTCTGTCTTCAATAGAATATTTCTTACCCGAGAACATGCCTGAAACACCGATAAGATAATACTTTCCGTTTGAAACAACAGCAGGTGAAGGAGCGTTCATTGCAACTGTAGCATTAACGCCGCCTGCGGAAGCTGCCTGAACAGCAGGCTGAGCTTTGTTTTTGTTTGAGAACACAAAGAATACAACTATAGCTGCGCCGACTGCTGCAACAGCAACAACAACAGCAATTATAACGCCGACATTAACCCGACCGTAAACATCATATTCGATTTCTTCTTCGTCAAGAAGGTCAAGGAGAGATTCTATCGCAACAGAATAGTTAGACTCACCCTGATTGCCATACTTGCCTCTGGAGAAAGCATTGATACCTGCGATATAACCGTCCTCGGTAAACAAGGGACCACCCGAGTTACCCTGGGAAATATTTGCGTCTATATGATAAACAAGAAACTGCTCGTTAGCGTCAACCTCACCGTCGGAAAGCTGCGATTTTGCAATGATACCCTTTGTTACCGTGGAATCCTTATATGTGAAATAATTATCTTCAGTTACAAGATAACCTATGCTCGGATAGCCTATTGCATAAACGGTATCGCCGGCTTTAACATCTTCGTTTTCAATGAATTTTGCAGCCTTAAGCTTATCAGTGGGACCTGCCAGAAGCTTGCATACCGCTACATCGCTGTTAAGATCTTTTTTAATAACCTTAAGCTTTGAATAATCATCGGTTGCCTTTGAAAAATACGCTCTGATTTCGGTGATATCCGTATCAAAATAATCAACATAATACGTTACACCTTCAATGACTGCTTTGTCGGGATATTTAATCGTTTCATCTGTTACCGGTTCAAATATATCGATTCTGCCGTATGAATCCAGCGTATATATATATACGCCGCCTTCTTCATGAACAACATGAGCACAGGTTCCGATATATTCAACATCTTTGCCTTTCTCGGCAACCGCAAAGCCTGTACCTGTGCTTAAATAATAAACCGTAGCGCCAAGATTTCTTCCTGTATAAGTAACTTCGCTCTCAATATAAACAACGCTTTTCTGCATTTCTTCAACAGAAGCCTCTGCCGCAAATGCCGAAACAGCAAAGGTTGAAATAAGCATTACAAATGCTATGGCAAATGAAATTACTTTATTAAACTTTTTCATAATTCACACCTCTTATTAATCATAAGAAATAACTATTACAGTAAGGTTATCCTGTGTTTTGATATTCTGCCTGAGAACTGCCTCTTCAATATACTGGGCGGCGGTCTGAGGATCAGCATCGAGAAGATTTTTGATGAACTCCTCGGGGATTGCGTTATAAATTCCGTCAGAGCAGAGAACGATAACATCGCCGCTCTTAAGTTCAAGCCCTTTCAGGCTGACATCCGTTCTCGGAAGCTTTGCATTGCCTATACAGCTGACGAGAACATCCTTCTGGGGGTCGCTGAAGGCTTCTTTAAGCGAAGTGCCGTCTGCAATCGCTTCGTCAAGAAGAGTATTGAGATAGTCATGATCCTCGTTAACCTGATAAAGCATGCCGTTGCGTTTAAGATAAAGCCTGCTGTCACCAATGCAGAGCCAATGAAGCATGCCTGCGTTAATCATCGCACAAACAAGCGTTGCACCGGCATTTATTCTACCGTCGGAGCAGAATTTATTGCATATGGCTTCGTTGATTCTTTCCGCATGGCGCTGAAGCGGTAACGCACCCGAACAGTCTGTCTGAGGATTATTGAAATATTCTATCATCCCCTGAACCGTTGCATTGCTGACTTCCTTGCCGTTTGAAAGGCCGCCCATTCCGTCTGAAAGGACTGCGAGAATTCCCTTGCTGTTTATCAGCATTTCATTTGAAAGATCTGAATAACCGCAGCTGTCCTCCTGATAAGGGCGTCTGCCCTGATGCTGGGCATTGCCGACACCGATCACGGAACCGTTTGCAAGCCTTATTCTTAATGAATTATCCGCTATTTGATTTTGGGCTTCAGGTTTATTATTTTTTGAAGCAGAACGTTTCTTTTTACCAAACACAAAATCACCTTAACCGATTTTAATAATTGAATAATTCGTTGCAGAAGGTTCTGAACACAAGCTTTGTTTTGCCGATTTCAATTGTGTCATAATCCTTGATCTGTCTGTATTCAAGAAGAAGCTGATTATTGACATAAACATTATTTTTGCCTTCGCCGGGTTGGATATAGAAAATGTTGTTTCTGTCATCATAAATGATGGAAACATTGTTTTCTTTGGAAACCGTGTTATCAAAATCAAAGCAAACATCGTTTGATTTACCTCTGCCGACTGTATTCTTACCTGTGTGAATTGCAAAATCCAGACCAAGCTTTTCGCCGTCAACAACAACGAGCCATGCTCTTACGGGAGAAACCTCTGAATTTTTCGCATCGTCAAGAACCATTGTTACCATCTGATCCTTTGATTTGGTGTCGCCTGCAGGAGCAACATGGCCAAGAGGAATGGTAACACCGATGCCGCCCTGAGCGGGAGGAGCGGACTCGCCGAGAGGAATTGTAACGCCGATTGCGCTTTCGCCCGAGCAGTAGGGGCATGCTGCCGATTTGCTGTCATCATAAAGATGTCCGTTTGCACACTGTTTCATTGCCATAATAAAGACTCCTTAAAATTAATTTTCATGTAATTATAAATTCTTCTTATCCGAAAAGAAGAATAAAGATTCCTAACATAACCGCCAGTCCGATTATTGCGGCAACCGCCACAATCGGAAGCTTCTGTTTTTCGCTGATGCCGAGCTTTTCGAACAAGGAATTAATATCCAAAGCCGAATTATTGTTCTTCTGTTTCGGCGTAACCTGAGTATCATTCTGATTACAATACTGATTATAACCCTGATCATAACCCTGCCCGTAGTTTGAATTATATCCCTGTCCATAGTTTGGATTAAAGCTCTGATTATAGTTCTGACTGCGGTTCGGATTCTGATAAGCTGTTCTTTGCTGAGTTGTTCCCAGCAGGTCTCTTTTGAATTCAGCTATTGTGCGGTAGCGGTACTGCGCATCAACAAGCATCATTTTGTTGATTACCTGCGCAAGCGGCTCCGAGCAATTCAGGCTGAGGTGGGGATTGTTTGTTCTTTCGGGAGCAACGGGAGGCATGGTGCCGTTAAGGCAATAATACATCGTTGCACCCAAAGCGTATATATCTGTCCACGGACCCTGATTGCCGTGGCGCTGATACTGTTCAACCGGGGCAAAGCCTTGCTTCAGAACAACAGAAAAGCCTTCTGCACCGTTTGCAAGTGAGCTTCTTGAAGCGCCGAAATCTATCAGCTTCACAGTTCCGTTTGACATTATGAATATGTTATCCGGAGCGATATCTCTGTGGAGCAACCCGTTTGCATGAACCGTTCCGAGAGCTTCGGCTACGCATGCAATAATGGGAATGAGCTCATTTTCTGCTATTCTTCCTCCTCTGCCGTTCACATAATGGCGAAGGTCGCAACCGTCGAGATATTCCATGGTGTAAAAAGCAGTTCCGTTTTCATAATAAAGATTATATACCTTTATTATATTGGGATGGTTGAGCTCGGATATCATCTTCGCTTCATCATAAAAGCGCTGAACATTGCTTCTGAATGACTCAGCATTATCGGGAGAGTTTATGCGTACCGAAGCATCTCCCCTATTGCGTGAAACAAGCATTTCGGGAAAGAATTCCTTGATTGCAACAATTCTGTCCATCTTATTGTCATACGCAAGATAAGTTATACTGAATCCGCCCTGACCGAGAACCTTGCCGATAACATATCTGCCGTGCAGAATGGCGTTAAGCTCAAGCGCATTAGCCGGTCTGCTTTGCGGAATGTTTCTGCACTTCGGGCAGCTGCCGCTAACATCCACAGGCGAGAAACAGCTTTCACAAAGGCATTTATTATTGAGTTGGAGCAAAGCTGTCACCTCTTATTTATATCGTTTCAGAATTAATCACAACATTTGGAGCAAGGCATGTAATCGCAATATTCAGCAAAATCACGCGAAAAGATATCATAGCCTTTTGAATAATCAATTTCACTGCACCCATATTCATGATACTTTTTATTGTAATACATAACAATTACTACATTTTTTGCAAAGAATTCTCCGCCGCGGTTTTTAAGGTCATCATAGCTTATTAATATTTCTTCATAATCTTCGGAAGCCGTTTTATATTTTTTCTCGTATTTTTCAGCTTCCGCTTTATAATGATCGATATCTTCACTCAAAGCTACGCCCATACCCGTTGTAAACATTCCGCTGACCAAAAACAGCACCAGAATCAGAATCACTACTTTTAATCCGTTATTCTTTTT
>JAZNPG010000002.1:0-11643 GCA_045589555.1 Acutalibacteraceae bacterium | reverse complement strand
GAGCTTAATCGCTCAGTCAGTTCTTACTGACTTTATCATTCTCGTTCTTCACAAGAATTACTGTTGTACTTGAAAGTACTTCTCAAATTAATCTTCAAGGGTTTTTCTTCTTCTCGTTGTTTAATTTTCAAGGTGCGGTGCGCTGCTGTATTTCAGAGCGCTCCGATATATTACCAAATCCTTTCCCATTTGTCAACACCTTTTTTTAATATTTTTTCTCCTTCTTCTCAACGTTTCCGTGTGTTTCGCATATTTCGACATATTCCGAATAACGCTTATTGCATATTATATATTGTAATTAATTATATAGCTGATATTTTTTACATTTTTTGAAAAAGTTATTGACAAATCCTGAATTATCATATATTATATATGCAGTTAGCTTGCGCTAACTTTTTAAAATGCCACTTGGTTAGTTAAGACTAACACATTATTTTACTACAAGCCGTAAATTCAAATTCGCAGGTGATTTTATGAAAACACTCAGAGATGCTAAAATCGGAAGCACCGTTAAAGTTATTAAGCTGCACGGTGAGGGTCCCCTCAAGAGAAGAATTCTTGATATGGGAATTACAAAGGGCGTTGAAATTTATATCCGCAAGGTTGCTCCCCTTGGTGACCCTGTTGAAGTTACAGTCAGAGGCTATGAGCTTTCACTCAGAAAATCTGACGCGGAAATGATTGAGGTTGAATAATTAAATTAATATATCGAGAAAAGCGAGATTTCGCTTTTTTTCGGACACACGGGTTAGTTTATTCTAACTAAGAAAGCGAGGAACTGATATGGATATCAAAATTGCTCTGGCGGGCAATCCGAACTGCGGTAAAACATTATTATTCAATGTTCTTACCGGTGCAAACCAGTATGTTGGCAACTGGCCGGGCGTAACGGTAGAAAAGAAAGAAGGAAAGCTCAAGGGTGAATCCGATGTTATTCTTCAGGATTTACCCGGCATCTATTCTCTTTCACCCTATTCTCCCGAAGAGGTTGTAACAAGAACATATCTTGTTAATGAGCATCCGGACGCGATTCTCAACATCATCGACGGAACTAATATTGAAAGAAACCTTTATCTTACAACACAGCTTATCGATCTCGGTCATCCTGTTGTTGTTGCAATCAACATGATGGACCTTGTACGCAAGAACGGCGATATAATTGACACTCAGAAGCTTGGTCAGATTCTCGGATGCGAGGTTGTTGAAATCAGCGCACTCAAGGGCGAGGGCTGCATTGAAGCCGCAAAGAAAGCTGTTGAGCATGCAAGAAACCACACTCACACCGACATGCCTCATGTTTTTGGCGGCAGCGTTGAGCACGCACTTGCACATATCGAAGAATCGATTGAAGGTTCTGTTGCAGATAACTATCTTCGCTGGTATGCAATCAAGATGTTTGAAAGAGATGAAATGGTCCGCAAGGAGCTTAATCTTGATAAAGACTTGCTTGAACACATTGAAAAGCACATTTCCGATTGCGAAAGAGAGCTTGACGACGATGCAGAAAGCATCATAGCAGACCAGAGATATACATACATCGGCAAAGCAGTTGAAAAAGCTGTAAAGAAGAAAAGAGCAAAATACAGCATGTCACTTTCCGATAAGATTGACAGAATTATCACACACAGAGTTCTTGCACTCCCCATTTTCGCAGCCATAATGTTCCTTATGTATTCAATTGCAATGGGCAGCTTCCCGTTTTCAATCGGCACAATGGGTACCGACTGGGCGAACGATGTTCTTTTCGGCGAATGGGTCCCCTCGCTTTTCGATTGGATTCTCAACTCGCTGCATGTAAGCGGCTGGCTTTACGACCTCATCATGAACGGTATTCTCGCAGGCGTTGGCGCCGTTCTAGGATTTGTTCCGCAGATTCTTGTTCTCTGCTTCCTGCTTGCTATTCTTGAAGATGTGGGCTACATGTCAAGAGTTGCGTTCATTATGGACAGAATTCTCCGCAAGTTCGGTCTTTCAGGCAAGAGCATCATTCCGATGCTTGTTGCTACGGGCTGCGGTGTTCCCGGTATCCTTGCTTCAAGAACAATCGAACAGGAACGCGACCGCAAAATCACCGTTATGACAACAGGATTTATCCCCTGCGGTGCAAAGATGCCGATTATCGGTCTTTTCGCAGGTGCAATTTTCGGCAACTCACCTCTTGTTGCAACCTCTGCTTTCCTCATAGGCGTTGCAGCGGTTGTTATTTCAGGCGTTATTCTTAAAAAGTTTAAAGCTCTTGCAGGCAAGCCTGCTCCTTTTGTTATGGAGCTTCCAACATATCACCTGCCCTCACCCCGTAACGTTTTCCGTTCAACGCTCGAAAGAGGCTGGGACTTTGTTAAACGCGCTTTCACCATCATTCTTCTGAGCTCAATTGTTCTCTGGTTCCTTCAGAGCTACGGCTTTGTCAACGGAACATTTGCAGCTGTTGAAGATAACAACACCTCTCTCCTCGCTGCTGTCGGCAAGGCTCTTGCATGGATATTCTATCCTCTCGGCTGGATGGGCGATATGGCATGGAAAGCAACCGTTGCTACAGTTACAGGTCTTATCGCCAAAGAAGAAGTTGTTATGACCTTCGGTACACTCTACAACTTCGGCGGTGAACTCAGCGAAGCAGGCGACGAAATCTGGAGCCTTGTTGCTCAGGACTTCGGACCTATCCGTGCATACAGCTTTATGATATTCAACCTTCTTTGCGCTCCCTGCTTTGCAGCTATGGGTGCAATCAAGCGTGAAATGGGCGACGCAAAATGGACAGCAGCTTCAATCGGTTATATGTGCGCTTTCGCATATGCCGTTTCTATGATTGTTTATCAGCTTGGCGGTCTTTTCACAGGCGAAGCAACATTCGGCGTTTTCACAATCGTTGCAATTGCAGCCCTTGCCGCTCTCGCATTCCTCTTCTTCAGAAAAGGATATCAGCCTGACGAGAGCAAAGCACTCGCACAGAAAGCAAAACGCAAATAATTCATTCAAGGAGAAAAACTATGGGAGATTTTATTGTAATAGCCGTTCTTGTTGTTATAGTAGGACTTATCCTGCGTTCAGCTTGGAAAAACCGCAAAAACGGCGGTCACTGCGCAGGCTGCTCCAAATGCAGCGGCTCTGCATCGGCATGCTCATACTGCAATTCAGCCTGCGGCGAAGAATGCAACCGTAACAAATAAAACAACTCTCTTTTCCTCATAATATAAGTTCAAGAAACCCGACAGTCCGCATAAAGGAACTGTCGGGTATTCTTTTACATCCACTCTGTTTTGTCGCCGTCAAGCTCAAGGAGATGTGAAATATCATTCTGAAAAGCAAGCTTATTCGGCTTATCAATGCGAAAATTGATTTTTGTGACCGATGTATTATATACACAAAACTTTATATCGGAGCCTCGGGATATCCCCATAGCCTCACGGATAAGAAACTGAATGAATTCGCCGTGAGAAACAACAGCAACCGCGCCGTTTCTGTTTTCATTCAGAAGCTTTTCGATAAAGCTCCTTGCTCTTTCCGCACATTCGGAATCGCTTTCCGCAAATGACGAAAAGCCCTTGAAGCTGACACAGATATCCTTTTCACAAAGCATGGCATCAAATTTGACATCACAGCCGCATTCGGTTGCAAACGGCAAAGCCGTGTTGATTGCTCTTTCAAGCGGGCTTGAATAAACGGCATCAAGCCTGACG
This sequence comes from Acutalibacteraceae bacterium, assembly GCA_045589555.1. Lineage (GTDB taxonomy): Bacteria > Bacillota > Clostridia > Oscillospirales > Acutalibacteraceae > CAG-177. The sequence continues at coordinate 7,963 of JAZNPG010000002.1, read as the reverse complement.
GCTGACATTCGCTCCGAAAGTGCCTGCGCCTGCCGATGACCGTGAAAAGTCAGAGGCGGATTTACAGCATCAAAGCTTTCTTCGGTTTCAACATTACCCATGCTTTCGGCATGCCTGATAAGATACAACTGCAAACATACATCATCGTTGCGCATTTTATCACCTTTATACACAATATAAATTCATATCCCAGCACGGAATATACGGATGTCGGCGGATATGGAATCGGTAATCGGGATTTATCGAATGAATCAGAAGAGGTATTTCAAAAATATCCGTAAACTTATGATAAAGAGCAATATTCAGCTTCGGTTTCTTTTCGGAAAGAGTGTTTTTGGCTCCGAGAATTGCATCAGTTTCAGCTCCCTCAACATCCATTTTGATATATGTTATTTCCCTGCCGCTGCAAAGCTCATCAACGGTTACGGTTTCAACCTCTGCGCCCGAATCGCCGATTGATGACTGTCTGCCTGCTGCGGAATTGAATGAAGCAGTGCCGCTGAAAGAATAAATCGCTTTCTGATAAGCGGTAACATTTGCAATGCCTTCAATGTGCTCGCAGAGCTTTCTGAAAGTTTTTCTGTCAGGCTCAAGCGCAATAATGCTCGAATAGCTTCCCGATGCATAGTGCATAAGCTCATCGATTGTATCGCCTCTGTAAGCCCCGAGGTCGAGATAATGCTCATTCGTTGTCAGCTGAAGGACATTTGAAAACACCTCAGATTTTTCGGTTGTGACGCTCTTTAAATCTTCGAGCTCACCGCCAATCATAAATTTCAAACAGCCTGCAAATATCCTTTTTGATTCACCGTAAAAAAGATTATGCGCTTGCTCAATCTTATCTCTGTATTTCAAAACAAAATCTCTGTTGATAATCTCATTTCCTACAACGGGAACACAGGGCACAAGAATCTTATATCTTTCTGATAAAGAATAAATATGCTCCATAACATCGGGAATGCAGCTTGCAAATGCAATGGCAATTATAAAATCTCCGTCAAATTCCGAAAGCTTTTTAACGGTAAAGCCTCTGAAGCTCTGACCTCTCACAAAAGCATCGCTCGCCGTTACGCCAAGAACGGGAATCTCAAGGCGGTTAAGCTCATCAATAACCTTATCTGCACCGTTACCCATTCCGTAAATAAGAACAGGCTTGCCGCTCTCTTTGATTTTATCCCATGATGACTTTATGTTACCGAGAAAATCAAGCATAGTTTCACCGCCTTTCAGATACATATTAATTTAACATAACAATTGTTATATGTCAAACATTCCGAACGCATAAAAACAGACTTGTATAAGCTTTATGCCGATACAAGTCTGTTTGATTTAACTGTAAATATAATTTTTGGGATTCTGCGTTTCGCCTCTGTAGATTACCTCAAAATGAAGATGAGGTCCTGTTGAGTTACCCGTTGAACCGACTCTGCCGATTGTTCTGCCTGCCTCAACATAATCGCCGACCCTGACGGTAATCGAACCGCTTATCATATGAGCATAACGGGTTTTATAGCCGTCGCCATGGTTTATGAGAACCATATTGCCGTAGCCCGAATTGCTGCGCTGAACAACCTCAACCGTTCCGCTTCTTGAAGCGATAACGGGAGTGCCGTTTGCACCGCCGCCTGCCTTAACAAGGTCAATGCCGTTATGCCAGCCGCTGCTTCTCCAGCCGTAAGGTGAGCTGACATAATGGCAGCTCGGTGCAGGCCAGAGGAAACCTGAATCAGAGGGCGAGCCAACATAAACACCGTCATAATAGGTTTTTGTGCCTATGATAATGATTTCGTCAACGGGCTCAACAAGAGTTTCATAATCGTAATTTGTATCAATCAGCTTACCGTCGATATAAATTTTGGTTTTTGTTACTCTTTCCGAGCCGTCAGCGCCCTTCTGCTCAACACGCTTATAGCTGCTGTATTTTGTGGAATCTTTTTTCTTGACGGTATCATATTCAATCTCTCTGATTTCAGAGGTTGTAACTGTTTTTTTGATGTTGATGAAGCCCGATGCAGCCTTTACGGTTATTTCATCGCCCTCGGAAATATTCTCAAAATCATAATCGGGATTGAGAGCAATCAATTCCTCGCTGTCGATTTCATATTCCTGCGCAATATCAAAAAGTGTATCCCCCTGCTGCGCTGTATGGATTTCAGCTTCTTCTGCAGGCTCGGCAAGCTTTTGGGCAAGCTTTGAGGCATCCCACATTACGCTTTCGTCATCCCTGTAAAGACCCTGAACATAGTCTATTGTCTGGGCAAAGCCCACAACATAGCCCTCATGATTAGCCTGCGCTTCATGAGGTTCCAGAATGTTATGGAAAACGGTTTTCGCATCCGCTTCATTTTTAACGGCACATATAAATCTGCCGTCAATATAAACGCCGCAGGCATTTGTGAGATTATCAACGGAGTTTTCAATCATTTTATCCGAAATCGCCTGAGCATCGTTCAGATCCTCAACCGATACAACCGCTATTTTATAATCTGCACGGAGATTGGCAGATGAGGCAACAGTTGCTTCAACCTCTGAAGAAATACCGCCTGTTGAAAGCCTGTTTTTGACTATATCCTCAGCTTCCATATAAACAGACTCATTGCTGATATAGCCTATGCTTCGTTCATTATAGAAAACCTCAAGCGCAAAGGTGACGCCGCTCCAGTAATTAACGGTAACAACAAGAATCACAACCGAAACGGCAGGCATTGCAAGATTGGCAAACGTTTTGAGAAGCTTTTTATGCCTTGAAATTGCTTTTCCGATATAGTGACCAAGAACGCCGTGAATTGTAAGAGGCTTACGGAAAGCCTTTCTTATTGATTTTAATGCCGACCTGATTTCTCTGCGGAAAAAAGCAATTTCTCTGAGTGTTGCGCGTGAATATTCTTTTACTCTGTGTTTTGTTTTTGATGTTGAGCCGCCGAAAAGCTTACGCAAGCCTCTGAACGGCAATCTGATTATACCGAAAGCAAGAGAAAGAATAAGAGTTATGAATCTCACAACAGTGTCGCCGAGGGAATAAACAAACGCATAAAGCGCATTGCAATCCGAAAGGTCATAGGTCTGTTTTTTCTTCGGCAGCAACGGAATAACCGCATCATTTTCCCGCTCTTCTTTTTCGGGTTTATCAATTATTTCATTTTCTTCAAGCAAATCGCTTCCGATAAGCTCATCCATTCTGCCGATTTCTTCGTCAACAACGGATTTATCAACCTCGAACTCAATCATCGGCTTTCGTGGCGCCGACTCCTGCTGCGGAATATCCTGAGAATTATTCTGAGCCTGCTCAAGCTGAATGGAATAGCGGCGCTCAATATCCTCTTTAATAGCCTGCATCTCAAGCTCACGGCGCTTTTCATCTCGGAGCCTTAGCGCTTCCTCTCGGGTAAGAGGCTTTTTCTTTTCGGACGCACCCGAATAAACCTTTGACAAATCATAGAATCCGTCTGTGATTTCATCAAAAGCTTTACGGTTATCGGCATTCATATTGAGTTTTCTTTTATCATCACTCATTCAGTTGCTCCGATAAAATTCTTTCGGGTAATTATAATATAAATGAGTTTATATTACAAGTATGTAACGGAAAATAAAAAAACTTTAACATCCGCTTAACAATTCGATATATCTTTCAAGCGCATCCTGCCATGAGGGCAGTCTTGCAAAACCGTTTTCATCAAGCGACTTTTTGGAAAGCCTTGAATTCAGCGGTCTTTTTGCCGCAGTTTTATACTCGGCACTCGTAACGGGGATTATCTTTGTTTTTCTGCCTGCAAGCCTCATAATTTCGCAAGCAAACTCCGCCCAAGTGCACAATCCTTCGTTTGTTGCGTGATAAACACCGTATTTTTCTGTATTTATCATATCGCAGAGCAAAACCGCAAGATCATATGTATATGTGGGCGAGCCGACCTGATCATTAACAACAGTCAGCTCATCACGGGTTTCGGAAAGACGGAGCATGGTTTTAACAAAGTTTTTGCCGTTGATGCCGAAAACCCATGAAATGCGAACAATAAAAAGCTTCTCGCAGTTTTGCGCTGCAATTTCACCTGCAAGCTTCGATGCACCGTAATGGTTGCACGGAGCTTTCGGGGAATCAACCTCAAATTCGCTTTCGCCATCACCGCTGAAAACATAATCCGTGCTGATATAAATCAGCTTACAGCCGTATTTTTTGCAGGCAAGAGCAATATTCTGCGTGCCTGTTTCATTGACGGCAGAGCAGATTTCTTTCTCGGTTTCGGCGTTATCAACCGCAGTATAGGCTGCGCAATGAATAACTCCGTCAGGCATTTCTCTGCCGATAAAAGCATCCACCGCCGCAGAATCGGTTATATCAAGCTCGGGCAAATCCGCCGCAACAGCCTGAATCCCGTTTGCTTCAAGTCTTTTTATAACATCATAACCAAGCTGACCTTTTGCTCCGGTAACAATTACTTTCATAAAATCTCCCGATTACACTTTAAATATTTCTTTATTCAATGTATTTTATCATATTTTTTAAATTCATACAACAATTTTTTAATTTATGCTTTTTTATTTTGAAAATATGTGATATTATAATTGTGAACAGCAAAAAGGAGATGTTTCCCATGGCTTTTAAAAACATAGTTGACCTTCACACTCATACAGATAATTCATTTGACGGCAACCATTCAACAATGTTCCTTTGCGAAACGGCATATATGAAGGGTATGCGTGCAATTGCATTCACAGACCACCTTGAAATGGATGCATTTTATAAAGACCATTTTGACAGAACTGCCATCCAATCATTTTTTGAAGTTTCAAAGGCACGCTCGGCATTCGAGGGCAAACTTCTCGTTTGCGTTGGTGCGGAGCTCGGACAGGCTGTATATGAAAAAGAGATTTCGGAAAAGCTTACCTCCACAATGAATTACGATATCGTTATCGGCGCTATCCATAACCTGCCGAATATTCAGGATTTCTATTATATGGATTTAAGCGACGAGAGCATTGACTATAACGCTCTGCTTGACCAATATTTTGATTGGGAGCTGAAGCTTGCACGGTGGAACGGTTTTGACACTCTTGCTCACCTGACCTATCCCCTTCGCTACATTGTCGGCAAATACAAAAGACCCGTTGACATGAGCAAATATTCCGAAATAATTGACGAAATTCTTCTTACACTTATCAAAAATCAGAAATCGCTTGAAATAAACACCGCAGGTCTGCGCCAGCCTATCGGCGTAACCTCGCCTGACGAAAGCATTGTCAGACGATATAAAGAGCTCGGCGGCAAACTTATAACAATCGGCTCAGATGCCCATTTTGCAGAGCATCTCGGCGCAGGCATTGAGCAGGGCTATGAGCTCGCTCTGCGCTGCGGTTTTGATTCCATTGCACTTTATCAGAACAGAACACCCACACTTATTCCGATTGAATAAACAATCAAAAAGGGGCGGTAAATTATGATTAAAGTTTCGGCACCCGCAAAAATCAACCTTTTCCTTGATATACTCGGCAGACTTGAAAACGGATTCCACAGCCTTTTCATGGTTATGCAGGCAGTTGACCTGTGCGATTATGTAACCGTTGAAAAAGGCAGCGGCGGTATAGCTCTCACCTGCTCCGACGAACGCTTGCCGCAGGACGAAAACAACATTGCCTATAAAGCTGCTGCCGCATTTTTCGAAGCAACAGGCATTGAACCGAATGCCGTTATCTCAATTGAAAAAGAAATTCCGTTTGAAGCAGGTCTTGCAGGCGGAAGCGCAGATGCAGCCGCAGTTATAGTCGGACTCGATGAACTTTACGGCACAAAGCTTTCGAAACAAACAATGTGCGAAATCGGGCTGACTGTGGGCAGCGATGTTCCTTTCTGCATCAGAGGCGGCACCTGCGTTGCACAAAACAGAGGCGAGGTTCTTTCAAAGGTCAAGCCTCTCAAGGAATGCTTCATCGTACTTGCCAAGCCTGAAAAAGGAGTTTCGACAGCGGCAGCATTTGCCGCAGCGGACAAAGCATACATCTATCATCCCGATAATCTCAAAATGCTTGAAGCCTGTTCAAAAGGTGATTTCGAAGGCATCTGCAAGCACGCAGGCAACGTTTTTGAGCAAGTTATTGAGGTTGTTGAAAGAGTCAACATCAAAGAGGTTATGCGCCGGAATGGCTCTCTGCTTTATCAGATGAGCGGCAGCGGACCTACCGTTTTCGGCATCTTTGACGATGAAGAAAAAGCAGAATCCTGCGCACGGGAGCTTAAAAAAATCTTCAAAGATGTTTTTATCACAAAACCCGTTGACCACGGAGCAAAGGTTATCTGATATTTTAAAATATAAACCGCACTGAGAAGAAAAAACGCTTCACGGTGCGGTTTTATTATTGACCTTGCAGAAAAAAAGTGGTAAACTGTTCGTCTGGAAGAAGGTGTGTTTTTTGAAACTAAAGAACAACAGGGAATCAAGAATCATTTTTATATGCTGGCTCGCCTATACGGCAGCCTATGTCGGCAGGCTGAATTTCAATGCATCCATTGTTGCAATTATTGATGCGATGAATGTTACAAAATCCGAAACGGGGCTTGTAAGCTCTTTCTTTTTCTTCGCTTACGGTGCAGGTCAGCTTGTAAACGGAATACTCTCAAAAAGATACAACGCCAAATATATGATTTTCGGCTCGCTGACAGTTTCGGCTTTTCTAAACCTGCTCATGCCCCTTTGCGGCAGCATATCGGTTATGAAATACATATGGCTTGTAAACGGCATGGCACAATCGGTTTTATGGAGCACGCTTATCAAAACCCTTTCCGATTTTGTTTCGGACAAAAAACTGCCCTCCGCAATTCTCGCAATGAGCACAACCGTTGCCGTCGGCACATTTGTTGCCTACGGAATCTCAGCATTGTTCGTGCGTTTCGGTATATGGCAGGCTACTTTCTATGCAGCATGTGTTGTTCTTCTGATTGCCGCATTTGTATGGATTTTACTTTTCGGACCAAGCCAAAAACCCATTACCGTTTCTGATGAAAAAGGCGAGAAAATCAAAATGAGCCGTGCGGTTACAATTGCTCTTATTCTTGCAGCGATTGCAGGCATAGCAAACGGCTTTATTAAAGACGGCATCAACACATGGGTACCGAGTGTTCTTTATGAGGAATTCGGCGTTTCGCAATCTTTCTCCATTATGCTCACGCTTCTTCTGCCTATGGTTTCAACCCTCGGCGCAACAATAGCAAAAAAGACCCACGAAAAAATCAGCTCTCATGCGACGATGAACATGATATTTTATGCCGTTGCCGCCATTCTCTGCTCTGGAATTCTTATTGCTCTTAAAATGCGCAGCCTGCCTGCAATAATGCTTTGCTTTATCGGTGTTGCCTGCTCAATGGCGATGATAAACAATGTTATAACCAGCATGTTTGCGCTTGACTACCGCCGCAGCCTCAACGCAGGCTTTGCAGCAGGACTTCTCAACACCTTCTGCTATATCGGCAGCACGGTTACATCTTATTCTCTCGGTGCAGTTTCGCAGGCAAAGGGCTGGAATGCCGTATTTATAATTATGCTCGTAATCTCTGTTGCGGCAGCGGTTATCTGCCTTGCAGGACTTACCGCCGAAAAGAAAGCATCCAAATAAAACCGCATATAAAAGGAGCATCGGTTTATCGCCGATGCTCCTTAATTATTTTAGATTTTATTTACAAGACCGAAAGCAACAATCATATCTTCAAAAAGTTCATTAATGAATGTGCCTATCTTCATGAGAAGCTGAGTAAAGAAGCTGATTTCATAATCCTGAACCTGAATTGTGCCGAAGTTTTCGGTGAGGAAGCCTCTTCTTGTGCTTGCAAAGTTAAGAACTTTGCCTGTTTCAGCTTTGAAAGCTTTTTCGATTTCATCAACATCATAGGTGCCGAAGATATCCCAGCGGATTGCGTTCATAACTGCGGAATCCGTAATCATATCAACATATGCGGGCATTGCCTTATCAGCAA
>JAZNPG010000001.1:0-57323 GCA_045589555.1 Acutalibacteraceae bacterium | reverse complement strand
GATGCAAAGGAAATTCTCTCCGTTATCGCAGGTCACGATTCCAAGGACGGCACAAGCCTGCCTGCAGAAAAATACGATTATTCAACCGATGAAAATGTTGCGGCAATGAAAATCTGCATTGTTAAAGAGCTTTACGATGCCGCCGATGACGCAGTAAAAGCAAACATCAACAGCTATGCCGAGAGCCTTAAAAAGCTCGGCGCAACCGTTGAGAGCGTTTCGCTTGATATCGTTTCGCAGGCACAGACCGCATGGCAGATTCTTATGGCTGCCGAAACAACTAACAATCTTTCAAGATTTGACGGCGTTAAATTCGGCTACAGAACTTCAGACTATAAAAATATCGATGAGCTTTATGTGAAGAGCCGCACAGAGGCTATGGGCTTCCTTGCAAAGGCAACAATCATTTACGGCTCAGATGTTCTTGCAAAGGCAAAATACGAAAAATGCTATGATAAATCGCTGCGTATACGCCGCATTGTCTGCGAAAAGGTTAAGGAATTGCTTTCGGCTTACGATGCAATCCTTGCTCCTGCCTGCAGCAAAACGGAATACGCTCCCTATAACGTTGCCGATGCTTTCGAAAAGGTTTATGAAGAGAGCCTTTTCACCGCAATCCCCTCAATCACGGGCTTGCCCGCAATGGTAACAAAGGGCGTTCAGCTTATCGCAGATTCATATAAAGAGAGCGTGCTCCTGAGCATCGCAAAAAGCGCGGAGGTGTAAAGAATGAAATACGAACTTGTTATAGGTTTGGAAACTCACGTTGAACTTTCCACCGATTCAAAGCTTTTCTGCTCCTGCGGCGGTCACTCAAGCCCCAAGGAGCCCAATGACTGCGTTTGCCCTGCCTGCTGCGGCATGCCCGGCATGCTTCCGGTTACGAACAAGCACGCTATAGAGCTTGCGGTCAAGGCAGGCTTCATGCTTAACTGTCAGATAAACCGCTACACAACCTTTGATAAAAAGAGCTATTATTATCCCGACCTGCCCTGCGCTTATCAGATTACACAGTGGTTCAACCCCATCTGCGTTAACGGCAGCGTTCAGGTTGGCGAAAGAACAATCGGCATCAAGCAGATTCACGTTGAAGAGGATGCAGGCAAGCTTGTTCATGACGATGCAACAAACACCTCGTTTGTTGACTTTAACCGCACAAGTGTTCCGCTTATCGAAATCGTAAGCCGTCCCGACTTCCGCTCCTCCGATGAGGTTATCACTTACCTCAAAAATCTCAAATCAAGCCTTCAGTTTGCAGGCATTTCCGAATGCGAAGAGGGCGCTATGAGATGCGACGTTAATATTTCCGTTCGTCCCGAGGGCTCCGATGAGCTCGGCGTTCGCTCCGAAATCAAGAATATGAGCTCGCTTTCCGAAATCAAGGACGCAATCGAATTTGAAAAGGTGCGCCACATTGATGCAATCGAGCGCCACACAGAGATGCTCGTTCAGGAAACCCGCCGCTGGGATGACGTTAAAAGAAGAACCTTCCCCATGCGCAATAAGGAAACTGCGGCTGATTACCGTTATTTCCCCGACCCGAACCTTATGCCCATCGTGATTGACGATGAATGGCTTGCCGAAATCAAGGCAAGCATGCCTGCAACCGCAGACGAAAAAACCGCTCACTATGAGGCAATGGGCATCGCTGCAAAGGAAGCAGCCGTTCTCGCTTCCGACAGAAAGCTTGCCGACACCTTCGATGCAGTTGTTGCAACAGGCAGAAGCCCCAAAACCGTTGCAAGCTGGATTCTCACCGAATGCATGGGTCAGATGAAGCGCCTTGAGCTTGCTTCGCTTGATATCGATGCGGCAAAGCTTGCAAGAATCATTGAACTTGTTGAAAGCGGCGAAATCACCCGTGCGGCAGGCAAAAAGGTTCTTTCGGCAGTGTTTGAAAACGATGTTGATGTTGACGCTTTCTGCGAAGAAAACAAGCTCAACGCCAAGGTTGACGAGGGCTTTATTCTTGAAACCGTTCGCAAGGTTATCGCTTCAAACGAAAAGATTGTTGCTGACTACAAGGGCGGCAAAACCAAGGCTATGCAGGCTCTTTTCGGCAATGTTATGAAAGAGCTTCGCGGCACAGGCTCACCCGATATCATCAGAGCGATGCTCGAAAAAGAGCTCAACGGCTGATAAAATTTCAGAATTTTCAGGTCTGCACGGATTATTTCCGTGCAGATTTTTTTGTTTAAACATCAATCGGGTGATAATATCCGCCCGAAAAAACTGCAGAATTTTACGGGCGATTCGTGAATATCCCCTACGAACAGATTTTTACTCATTAAGTATTTACAGAAAAATCAACCTGATTAAAATTTCGTATTGCAAATTGTTTCACCTGCCTTCATACTCTTTTTATCAAAATGCACAAAACTTATTGAATATTCCGAAACAATATGTTACAATCGAATAAAGCGATGTAAAAATGGCAGGGAGGTGCTTGTTTGGAAGAAAAAAACAGAGTTATTCCTGAAGAAAAAAACGAAGGCATAGTTATCGATTATGAGCACGGCGTCAAGAACCCGCTTATGCGAAACAGGCGCTATATCGGCAACAAGGAGCGCTTGGGCTACCTGCTCAACGATGTTTCCTCAACCTTCAACATTGATAACTACAAAGACAGATTCATCTACGATATCGTTAAGCTGGATTTCGATTTCCTTGCTGTTTTTGAGCTTTTTGCAGGTCTTTGGGATACGATTAACGATACCTTTATCGGTGTGCTTGTTGACAGAACAAGAACAAGATGGGGCAAATTCAAGCCCTATATTCTTCTCGGCAAAATTCCGCTTACGCTTCTGGGAATGTGGTATTGGTTCATGCCTGTTATATTCTCAAACACGGGCACAACCCACGCACCAAAGCTGATTTTCTACGCTGTGTTTTCAATAATATGCGAAACGGCAGGAACTTTCACCTCAATTGCAGGCACGGGCTTTATGTCAACCATAACGCCTGACCCTCTTGAGCGAACAAACCTGATAACATTGACCAAGCTGCTTTCGGGCTTCCTCGGAGCGCATCTGCCCGAGCTGCTCTTCGGCGTGCTGCTTGACCTTGTCAATAACGAGGTTGTTCAATGGAACAAAACCGCTCTGTTTATCAGCTTTGCGGTGGTAACGGGCTTAATCGCCTGCGCCATGTCATTCTATTTCTTCTGCGTAACGCAGGAGAGAGTTTCGCAATCGATTGAAAAGCCGAGCGTTATGCAGGGTCTTAAGGCGATTTTCAACAACAGACCCATCCTTCTTTACACCCTTTCCGAATTCCTTGCAGGCTTTGCAGTCAGCAAGAGCAGAATCAATTATTATATCGATGTTCTCGGTTCGGCAACATATCAGACAATCGTCGGCATTCCTGCATCTCCCATATCAACAATCAGCTATGCTTTCATCGCTCCGTTGCGTAAAAGGCTTTCAACAAAGGCGATATGGATTCTGGAGGACGTCTGGACAGATGCCTGCTGGATGCTTGTTTTCCTTATAGGCTCAATCGGCGGCGCAGAAAAGGGACTTTATAAAAACAAATGGGTAATGCTTCCGCTGCTGGCAATTGAGGAAATGCTCGAAATGTGCGTTTTCGGTCTGCGAAAGGTTATCCCCGAGGAAATCCTCAACGAGGCAATGGACTACTGCGAATGGAAAAACGGCTACCGTGCCGAAGCGATGACGGGCGTTGCAAGAGGTCTTGTAACAAAGCTGCAGGGCATTGCAATGCGCTCAATCCAGAATTTCATCATGAAGCGAATCGGCTATGTTCAGGGTCTTAAAATCGGCACTCAGGCGGATACCACAAAATGGTGGATTTTCGCAATGGGCACAGGCATTCCCGTTATAACGGGCGCTCTCGGAATCATCCCGAAATTCTTCCACAACCTCAACGGCGAAAAGCGTGACAGAATGTATCAGGAGCTTTTTGCAAGAAGAGAAGCAATGCGCAACGCAGTTGAAGGCGCAAAGGATGCCGATGAACTGGCAAAAATCGCCAAAGCGCAGATGAATAAAGAATACATGAACGAATAAAAAAACGGAGGTGCTTCGCAAATGAAGCATCTCCGTTTGTTACGTTTGACGGAATAATATTTTTCCCTACTTGCTTCACTTTTAAAAGAAACCCATATCCGAACAAATTATTCTTTTACAGATTGAAAAAAACACAAATGCGTGATAGAATATTCGGGTAACCAATCACAAGGAGTTGTTTTTATGGTATGTAAAAACTGCGGAACGCAGATTTTTGAATCGGATGCCTTCTGCCCTTATTGCGGCACGGCAACAAATAACGATATCAGCAGCACCGTTGCGGTTAATGCAGGCTACTACGAAAATCAGACCGCTCCGAACGCATATGCCGATGAAGCCGCAGGCACAGAGCAGCCTGCTGCGCCCCTGAATTATTATACTCAGCCGAATTATCCTGCTCCCCGGCCGAAAAAGAAATCCGCCATGCCGATTATAATAGGCGTGCTTTCCGTTCTGCTGATTGCGGCGGTAACGGCTCTGATTTTCAAAGAGGATATTATGGCTGCCTTTGAAAAGAAGCCTGCAAAGCACAACATAACCAACCAAAGCAGCAGTGAAATCAGCAAGGCAGAGGGCTCGTATCAGTTCGGTATTGACGGCGAATCAACCGATGCCGCATCAAACGCCGCTATTCAGGAGGAAACTGCCACGGCAGCTGCCGTTGCTCCGACTCAGCAGCCCTCGGCAACGCAGGCAGCTACTCAGAAGCCGACGCAGGCTCCCACCCAAAAGCCTGCAACAACTTCTGCGCAGGTCAGCGGCGGCGGACTCAACTCATCGGATATCAGCGCAGTTGTTGCTTTTTACAATGCTGCCGAGAAAAAAACCGAATCGGGCGGTGCGCCCAAGGGCAGGCAGACCATGCAGCTTAACGGCGATATTAAATACGATGCCGCAATGGGCTCATTAGGCCCCGTTCTTGACCCCATCATTACAAAAGCAGTTGATAACAACTGCGGACAGACGAATTCCATCCCCGGCAAAGGTGCTCTGCTTGCAAGCGATGTTTCAAGCGCAAGTGCCACTTCCAAAAACGGCAAAACAACAATCCGCCTCAACATCAAGAATCAGACAGACGGAGCCTACGCCTCTGACAAAAATTCATCGGGTCCCGTTGCAAGGGCAATAGGCACTTTAGGCAGCGCAGACAACATTTTCAACGAGCTCGATGCTTCAATCAACAGCAGCAACAAAGACAGCATTACAATCAAGTATACAAATGCATATATCGAATGCGTTGTTGATGAGGCAACGGGCAGAATCATCAGCGGCAACTGGCATTATAATGTTAATATAAATATCGGTTCAGCTTCGATGAAATCAGGTACTATTTCTGTGAGCATAAAAGACATAAATGTCAACATAGACTATGAGGTTGAAATTTAATCTGTTCTGTAACAAAAAACCTGAGGCGGTTTTGTTCCGTCTCAGGTCTTTTTTCTTAATATAAAAAGTCCGTGTTATCAAAAACAAATATAACGTATCCGTCAAACTCAAGCTGCTCAATCGGGCCGTTTTCAAAATATTTCCAGTCATCCGTATTCATCAGAATCGGCAGCTCATAAGCCGAACAGAGAAGAAAATATCGCTCAATGCCCTCCTGCTCACCAAACCAGTTTTCGTTGGTCTGGAATTTGCAGGGCGTTACGCCGTGCTCATTGATATCGGTGTTCGCAATTCTTATTTCCGAATCCGAAAGAACCGTTATCGTCTGCGAATGCCAGAAGGTCGAAAAACCGTATTCAAGACCCTGCGATTTAAGATACTGAATCAGAGGATAATATGAGTTATTCTCAACGCCGTTCTTCGGCATCTCGCTGATTGTTTTAACGTTAACCGCACACAGCAGAATCAGCACGCACATTACGCCTGCACCGATTCTTTTGAGAACGATGTGAGGGCTCATGGCTTTTATGCCTGCAACGCAGATGAGCAGAGCCGTGCAGATAATCGGGCTCAGGCGCCAGTTTGCCGCCGAAAGCAGACCGAAAATATAGCCGAAAAGGATAACCGCCATCATGCCGAAATGAGCAAAAACAAGCAGCTTTGTGCTTCTTTCAAGCTTGTTGATGCAGATGAGCGCCGCAATCGGAGCAATGCCGAGAATCAGCGCCGCGGCAATGCGGATGATGTTAACGATTGATTCGGGCGAGAAAATATTCATGCCGTAAGCCGCATCAACGCCGAAAAGCTCAAACCAATGAACGGGAAGCTTAAGCAGGTTATTGAGCCATTCATCCATGTTTGAATAGTTAGAATAAGCGTTTGCATAGCCCACACCGAGATTTTTTGTTTCTGCCGAGAGAGCCGCAAGGCCGATAAGAGTTGAAAGAAAAACAATTCCGCAAAAGAAATATGCAGGCACATTCTTTTTGGTGAAAAGCTTTTCTTTTGAAAAAAGCACCTCGCAGCCTGCCGCAAAAATAACGGGCAGCACCGAGCAGGAAACAACCTGCGTGCCGTCAAGCGCACTCATAAAGCTGAATGCATAAATAAACAGGCAAATCAGAATCATTTTTGCTCTGCCGAAATCCGAGAAATGCTCCGTGAAATAAATATAAGCCGAGAGCAGAACGAAGATTATAACAATTCCGATGCTGTAATAAATAACGTGCTCATAAAAAATCTCGCGCATTTTTGCCGAGGAGCAAAGAATCAGCGCCGAAAGACCCAGAGCCGTAAACGAAAGCGTGTTGCTGAATTTCAGCATTCTGCAAAGCAGAAAAATTCCTGCAAAAAGAATCAGCGAAAAGATAACCATTCCGATGCGGTGAGCAGTCATCGAAACGCCGAAAGCCGCAACCAGAGGCCACATAATCACCGTGCCGCCAAACGGGAGAATTGCGGCATAGCCGAAATCATGGTTGAAAAGCGTTTTTCCGTCATGGCTCGCCTGCGCCCAGAAAATAGTGTCAGCGCAGTCGGAATGGAAAAATTGCGCCGAGGGATAAAAAATATAGTAGATTACCGCTCCGATTGCCGCAAATGCAAAGGCTGCCGCAATTGCAAGCGGAATTTTCTTTTTAAGCTTTAAAACATCAAGTAACATTTTTTCTCCTTCTGTTTTTTAATTCCAGAAAACAAAAATGCTTCTGATAACCGCAAAAACCTCATGGGTTGTTGATTCAAGGTTGCCGCTTTCCATCAGAGCCGTGCCAAGCGCAGTTGCGGCATTCGCACCGCCGAGGCAGACAATGCCTTTTCTGAAAACGGAATAGCCGTTTTTACCGAAATTCTGCAAAGCCGATTCTGCCGTTTCAAGGGCGATAACCGCCGCAAGGAAGGCAGCAACGAGCGAGATATCCGCCGTATATCTGAAGATTACGCCGCCGAGGCAGAAATTCAGGAATGCCGTTACGGGCAGAGAAGCGAGCGCCGCTGCGAAAAGGATTTTGCGGTTGCGGCTGATGCTTTTCTTTTTGAAAACAACGGGAGAAAGCAGAAGCAGAAGCATAAAAGGCATTGCGAAAATGCCGAGACCGTTATCAACATAAACATATCTGCCCATATCCGTTGCGGCAAGATAATCGAAGCCGACAAAGGGGAATTCGGTTGTGAATTTGAGATTATGCAGGAAATAATGGAAAAATGACGGTATGAGTCCGCCGAGATTAACGGAATAAAGCGAGGTATCATAAACCGTCAGCTGATAAGCCGTGCCGAAATCAAAGAAGCTGCCGAAACGCATTTTGTTATAAGCCATCGATGCTCCCACAAATGCGATAACGGGTGCTCCGAGCGCCGCCATTTCGCCAAGGCACAGAGCGATTTTCTTTTCCCTGATGCGTTTGACCGCCCAGAGAATAACGAAAAGCGCCGAAACGATTGCAAGGGGCAAAACGGAATTGACTCTCGAATGGAAGCCCAGACCGAAGCTGATGCCCGAGAGTGCAAAAAAGATGATTCTGTGCGCCGTTTTTTTGCTGCCGACTGCCTTGAGCATAAAGAAAATGAACGCAGCCGAGAAAGCCATGCCTGCCATTGCGGCGATATAATAAAACCTTGCCTGACCTCTCGCTATGAGGATTGCAAAGCTTGCAAGCAGAGCGCTCACCGCACAGAATGCAGGAAAATAGGCAAAATGCTTTTTGCCGCTTAAGGAGGCGTATTCTTCAACCGCAAGGGCAAGAAATACCGCAGCCATAACGGCAAAGGCAACCATAACTATGCCTGATTCGGGCAGCGCTCCGAAAACGAGATAAAACGGCAGGTAAACCGTCAGAATCGGTGCAACGCCGAAATATGAATAGTATTTTCCGCCGAAGAAGGCTCTGTCCCAAAGATAATATATTCCCTCTCTTGCGCCGGGATTATAGGGATTATCAAGCAAACGAAGCTTTAAATCGGGAACAACATCAAGATGAAGCTGACCTTTCATAAAAGCATCAAACTGCTGAATATAGGGGTCATAGTTTTCAACGCCGTCGGTCAGCGGATATTCAATCGCTCCTATGCCTCCGCAAAGACCCGTAACAACAAGCATTATCAATGCACTCAGGCTCACCGAAACCGCAACCGAGCGTCTGCGCCTGCTCTTATACGGCACAAGAACATTTTCCTTAAGGCGGATTTTATAAAGCGCAAGAAGCATTCCTGCGGCAACAATCAAGCCGAATCTTGCCGCATTGAAATTCAGCTTATAAGCAGGGTTGACCGTTATCGAGGTTATCTCGGCATCGCTTTTGCAATTGCCGATTTCAATGAACAAATCCGTTGCGTTTCCGCCCGAATTGCAATAGAAAACCTGCTGCGTTTCCTTGGCGGTAACGTAAATCTCCTGCGAAACGGCAAGGTTATAGCTGTTTTCCGTACCCTCATCGTTGCAGAATATGCTCACGCTGACTGTAAAGGGGTCAGCCGATTCATCCGCCGTTTTAACTCCGATTGCAACCGAATTGAGCGGAAAATCAAAGCCGCCGAAAAGAATCTGCGTTTTATCGCCCGATGCGGTGTGATTCTGCTGCTCGGGACGGTAATCCGTAACCTGAGCCTTGCCTGCAACAAACGCAAAATAAACAAAGTTGCCGAGAATCAGCTCCGCAACAAACGAAACGGCAATGATTATGAGCGGAAGCAGCCAATCAAGCCTTTTTTTCATCTTTGCTCTCCTCATGATATTCGGCTTCGGTGTTAACATTCCAGATGTTTTCCTTTGTCTTTTTGCCGCTGATAACGTTGGAAACCGCCTCAAACGAGGTTGCCATGGAGTGGTCCATATTGTTATATCTGTGCTGACCGTTTCTGCCTACGCAGTAAAGATTTTCGAAGGTGTTGAGATAATCAACAAGCTCATCGATGCGGTCATATGTGTCAAAATAAGCGGGATATGCCTTCTGCACTCTTTCACGGTGGCTGTCCAGAATAGCGGCGTTTTCATCGATAACGCCCATCGATTTAAGCTCTGCAACCGCTTTTGCAACGCAGTCATCCTCGCTCATGCTCCAGAATTCATCGCCCTCGTTGCAGAAATATTCAAGACCTACCCAAACGGTATTCTGCGGGTCTTTCACAAGATAAGGCGACCAGTTATTGAAAATCTGGATTCTGCCGAGCTTCACGCCCGTATCCTGAACATAAATCCAGCAGTCGGGCACGATGTTGCCAAGAGTTTTGATGCCTGTTTCGTTTTTGAGGTTGAGCTTGTTGAGAAGCAGACCTACGGTTACGAAATCACGGTAAGGCAGACCCTTTGCGATTTCGGCAGGAGCGGCAGGGACGCTTTCGCCCATGCCTGCAACGAGATCCTTGACGGGCATTGAGGAGAAGAAAATATCACCCTCGAAGAGCTTTTCTTCGCCTGCGCAGTCGCAGATAACGCCCGTTACCTTTCCGTTTTCCGTGCGGATTTCGGTGACCTTATGGTTATAGAGGATTTTGCCGCCCATTTTCTCGAATTCCTCGCCAACGGTTTCCCAGAACTGACCGGGACCGAGCTTGGGATAAACAAACTCCTCAATCAGAGAGGTTTCAACCTTTCTGTTTTTGTTGGGAACAAGCTTTGAAACCATATCCTTGAGAACGGCAAGAATCGAAAGACCCTTGACTCTCTGTGCGCCCCAGTCAGCCGAAATTTCGCTCGGATGTCTGCCCCAGAGCTTTTCGGTGTAGCCCTCGAAGAACATTGAATAGAGCACCTTGCCGAAGCGGTTGATATAGAAATTCTCAAGAGAGGTTTCTTCTTTTTTGGAAACGGTTGATTTAAGGTAGCTGCAGCCTGCCTTTACGGTTTTCGTAAGACCCATGTTGATGAAGGTCTGCGGCTTCATGGAAATGGGATAATCGAAGAACTTGTTCAGATAATAGATTCTCGAAATTCTGCGGCGGATGAGCATAACCTTATCCTCGGCTTCGGGGTCGGGACCGCCTGCAACAAGGTCTTTTTCTCTGCCGAGAATTTTATCGTCAATTGAGGGTGCGCCCTGAGTAGGCATAAGGCTCTCCCAGAATGCGGTTACAGCCTTATCCTTTGAAAAGAATCTGTGGCCGCCGATATCCATGCGGTTGCCGTTATACTTAACGGTTCTTGAAATACCGCCGAGAGTTTCGCTCTGCTCAAGGATGATTACCTCATATTCATCCGACTGTCTGAGAAGCTCATAGCCTGCGGTCAGACCGGCAGGACCGCCGCCGATAATAATACATTTTTTCATGTTTTTATCCCCTTTTATTTAACAAATAACACTTATAGTTATACAAATAACAGTATACCATGTTAATTATTAAATTACAATTAAAAAAAGATTACAATTACATTAATTTGCCGATTAATCCGTTAATTATTCGCAATTATCCGCCAAAACTCTCTGCGGTCTGCACAAAAAAACTGTCTTCCGAAAATGAATAGGCGTTTTTGCTCTTCACTCCGAAAGACAGTCTGTTATTTCAGCAATTATTTATTGAAATACTGGGGAAGGAATTCCTTATGAGCTTCTTTAAGCTCGTTGAAGCAGTTAACGGTCTTTTCCCAATCGCCGACAAGCGGATGAACAAGCAGACCCTTGATTGCATAATCGTCATCGCCTGTGATTGCAGCCTTAACCGCATATTTCTCATATGTTTTAACAACTCTCATAAGACCTACGATATGGTCGTTGATATGCTCGGTTACGGGCACGGGTGTTGCGCCGTCGGAGCCGATAACCGCTGCGATTTCAACGATATCATCGTCTGCCATGAAGGGCAGAGTGCCGTTATTCCTGATGTTTACAACGTGAACGTCACGCTTATCGTTTGCAAGCGAATCGATGAGCGAAACGGCTGCGAGCGAATATTTGTGACCGCCTCTCTTATCAAGAAGCGCAGGCTTTGTTACGATAGCCTCATCCTTATACATTTCAAGAAGCTGCTCCTCGATATCCATGCAGACCTGAGCTCTTGTCTGCTCATCCTCTCTCTGGTGGGCAAGCTTTGCCTCACGGCAGTAATAATACTGGAGATATGATGAGGGGATAGCCTGAATTGTTCTCAGGCAGTCGATTGAGAAGCCGTCATCCTTGATGTTAGCCATAACCTTGGGCGAGAAGCCGTTATCGATAAGACCGGGCAGAAGCTCTTCGCCGTTCTTTTTAACGGAGGTAATCCAGCTCAGGTGGTTAAGACCTACATAGGTGATGTCGCTGTCTTCGCCCGTGATTTCCTTGATATCGTCAAGCATATCAATGGGAACGTTGCAAAGACCGATGTTTTTAACGTTGGTGTTATTGAGAATGAACTCGGTGATGATGCCCGAGGGATTTGTGAAATTGATGAGCCATGCATCGGGGCAGATAGCTTCGATGCGCTCGCAGATATGCTTGATAACAGGGATTGTTCTCTGTGCCTTGAAGAAGCCGCCGATGCCCGTTGTTTCCTGACCGATGAGGTCATATTTCTTGGGGATGCTTTCATCAAGGTGACGGCAGGGAAGCTTGCCGACTCTTATCTGGGTAACAACGAAATCCGCACCCTGAAGAGCGGTATCAAGGTCATCGGTGAAAACAACCTCGCAGCCGCAGTTTGCGTTTTTGAGCATTCTTACGCAAAGGTCGCCGACGATTGTTCTTTTTCTCTCATCGATATCCATAAATGAAATTTTCTTAAGCCTGAGGCTGTCCTTTGCTTTGAGGAAACCGTCAACAAGTTCGGGGCAGTATGTGCTGCCTGAGCCGATAACGGCTACGCTGATTTCTTTCATATTATTACTCCTTTCACTCTGCAAATTCCTGCATAATCCAGTTAACGCAGCCTGTTACGGGAGGCTGAGTAAGCTTGATAAACTTAAGTTTTTTGCCGCTGTACTGCTCTGCTTTTGCAAGAAGCATATCAAGATAAGCCTTGTTATCGAGTTTAACGTTGATTGAGCCTGAAAGAACAACCTCAACCTCGCCCTCGCCGAAGTTAAGCTCTCTTGAAAGGGCGGCAATAAGGCGTGCGCCTCTTTCTGCCATTCTCTCGCAGTATTCGAGAGCGGGCTTATCGCCCTGCTTTGCCGCTTCAAAGAAGAAGGCAACAAGAGTTCTGATATAGTCATCGCCGTTTTCGCCCTCAATCTTTTCAATAAGACCGAGAAGCTCTTCACGGGATTCAAAGCCGTATTCCTTCATAACCATATCGGTAATGAGAGTTTTTTCAAGACCGAGGAAAAGCTCGTTATAAACAAGCTCGAAAGCCTTGATAACAATGTTGCCGCCGCCCGAGATATCGCCCGAGAAATCGCCGAGACCTGCAAGCTGCATACGCTTGCCCTCGGTATCGATGCCGTTGCAGCAAACGCCCGTGCCGCAGTTGTAGCCGATTGCGGCGCCCGTTTCGGAGCCTGCCTTTACAACGATGAAGCCGTCATTATAAACCTCAAAGTTCTCAAGACCCTTATCGCGGAGCATTTTGCACATGATATCATACTGATAAGGATGGTCGATGCCTGCAAGACCCATAAGGGTGAAGCTGATTTTGGAAAGCTCGATGCCTGCCTTGCGGCAAAGCTCGTTAAGACCGTTCCAGATAATCTCGCTTGCGGCATCAAAACCCGTTTCAAGATTTTCATGGTTGCTGCCGGGACCCGTTACGGTTTCGAGCATTTTTTTGTTTTCGTCAAAAAGGGCAAAAGCGGTTTTGGTTCCGCCGCCGTCAACGCCAATATAATATTTCATCGGTTATTCCCCTTAAAAATTATTTCTTCTCAAAAAAGTCTGTGCAAACCTCGTCAAGGCAATATCTGCCTCTGCGGTAGGGCTCACGGTCAATCCACATGCCGTTTGTGAAATCGGGGAAGGGCACGGGAGCGCCGCCGATTGCAATTGACTGCTCGGAAAGGCAGGTTACTGCCATCCATGTTGCAGCATCGTAAACATCGATGGGGGGCTTTTCGCCGAGCCTTACACTCTCTGCAAATGCGCTCAGAACAAGGTAGTCCATGCCGCCGTGGCCCTCATGAACACCGTCAAGCTGATACTTTTTCCACAGGGGATGCTCAAACTGCTCAATATAATTATCGAAATCCTCGCCCGGATGCATCCAGTTGCCTTCCTCATGCTTTGTGAAGCCTTCGATAAAGAGGGTGTTGCCGTCCTCCATATAGATGCCCTTTGTGCCCTGAACTCTGTAAGCTCTCGAATAATGTCTGGGCAGCGAGCAATCGTGAGTGAGCACAACGGTTTCGCCGTTTGCGCACTTAAGAACGGTTGTTACGATGTCGCCCTGATTGAAATGATAATCGGCAAGGTCATAGTCCTCGCCCTTATTTGCTTTAATCCATTCGTTAAGTCCTCTTGACTTTGTTGCAAAGGACGAAACGGAAATATATCTGTTACCTCTGTTGATATCAAGCACCTTGGAGATGGGGCCGAGCTGATGGGTGGGATAAAGCTCGCCGTTGCGATGCTGGAAATTGAAAAGTCTGCCGTGGCGGTTTTCTCTGCCGAGGGAGATTTCGTCACGCAAATCGTGCTGATAACCGCCCTGCATATGTATGATTTCGCCGAAAAGGCCCTGCTTTACCATGTTATAGATTGCCATTTCCTTGCGGTCATAGCAGCAGTTTTCAAGAAGCATGCAGAATTTGCCCGTTTCTTCGCTTGCACGGACCATCTGCCAGCATTCCTCGATGCTTGCCGCACCGCCAACCTCCATAGCAACATGCTTGCCCGCTCTCATTGCGTCAACGGCAATGCGTGCATGGGTAATCCATGTTGTTGCGCAGAAAACAGCATCGAGATCCTCTCTTGCGAGAAGCTCCTTATGGTCAAGATAAACATCGGGAGTTGTGCCCGTTGCTTCTTCAACAATCTTCTTGCCGTTTTCAGCTCTGTCCTCATATTTATCGCAAACAGCGGGGACTCTGACGCCCTCGCATTTAAGAAGCTCGCGGAGCATACCGCTGCCTCTGCCGCTGATACCAATCATACCGATATTAACAAAATCTTTCATATCTGCCCTCCATGGGTTTAAAAAATGCGCATACTTTCCAAGTATACGCATCTATTATAACATTATTTTCAAAAAACTCAATTACTATTTGAAATATCTTTTAAAATATTTTCTCCATTTTTGCAGATAAACCGTAATTATCTGCGTGAGAGCGAAATCATAGGCTAAAAACGTTATGCTGCCTGCGCCCAGAAGAATCGGCACGGCAAGCGAGCCGTATTCATCAATCTCATCGACTGTCACCCCCATGAGATAAATCAGAATCAGGTAAGCGGCAACCATCGTGAGGTTGAACGTGAGGAGCTTTAAAATCCAGCTGAGCACACTCGGCAGCTTGCTTTCAAACACGGCTTTGATTATCGGGTAATAGCCGAAAAACGCAATATACATCATTGCAACCTCTTTATCGGGCACAAGCAGAAACGCAAGGATTGCAACGGTTGAATATACGCCGAAAGCCCATTTTTTATCGATTTCAACAACAATAAAAACTGTCAGCACCCCTGCAACGGCAGGCAGCGCATAGGTCAGAAACGGAATTATCGCAACGGATATCATCAGCACGAGCGAGAGCGCCGAAACGATTCCGCCGATGGCACATTTTGAACTTTGCTTCAATTGTAATTACCTCTCAGCAACAGGATATCAGGTCGCCGCCCATGCATTCGCAGCAGGCATCGGCGCAGAGCAAATCGCAGCAGCATTCGCAGGCACTGCAGTCATCATCTCTTCTTCTGCGTGTTGAACGGCGCTGCGTGCGGTAACCGCCCGAGCGTGCATTGATAACTCTGTTATAAGCCATTTTATAGGTGTTGTTTGAAGGGTCCATGCGGCTTGCCGTTGCAAAGTTGCTCGCCGCCTCCTCAAGCCATCCCCTTTTCTGCAGAACGGTGCCCTTGAGATAATACCACTGCGCATCACGGTTATATTCGGGAATTCCGTCAAGCAGAATCTGGGCATCGTCAAGCCTGCCCGAGGAGATTTTCGCTCTGATATCGGAATAATCCGAGCCTGCCTGCGAATAACCCGAGCTGTTATATTCCGAGCCCGAATTCATTATTATGCTGTCATAAGCCTGATTGATTTCTTCCATTCTGCGCTGAGCAGCCGCGCTGCCGTCTGCCTGATATTTCTGCGCAAGCAGCTTATATGCGGCCTTGACCTGCTCAACAGATGCGCCTTGCGGCACACCGAGAACATCATAAGGATTTCTCATTCTTACACCTCATTCTACAACAAACTCTTTTTTCTTTTCGGGCTTTTCTCCGTATTTGGCAAGCACATTTTCGGCACAGCTTTCGAGCCCGTCAAGAAGTATATTATCAATTATTTCGTAAAATCTTTTTGCCTCAAGCGAATCAAACGCTTCAAGAGCGCTGCTCTGCGTGAGATTGAGCATTCCCCTCACCTTTTCGGCAAAGGCTTTTCTGCTTTCCGAAGCCGAAACATCGCAGGCGCTGAAAGGGTTGAAGCTGCCCTTTTTCAAATCGTCATCGAGGTCATCGGCTGCATCGAGAATATAAACAAATCTGCCCGTCATATAGCCGATTGAATAGAGCGCCTCTTTAACCTTGCCGTCAAAACCGATTGCAAAAACCTTGCCCAGAGCATCAGCTGAGGGGTGAGCCGCCTCGTCAAGCGAGGGCGAGGGCTTCTTTTCGGTTTCAGCCTGCTTCTTCATTGCATCGGCAACGGCTTTTTCGGTTTCGGGAGCAAGCCTTGCGGCTTTTTTATGCATCAGCCAAACCGCAGGAAAAACAAGCGCTGCGGCAAGCTTTGAGAAAAATCCTTTATCGTGCAGGTTATCGAGAATTTTATAATAAACCGTGATTATGACGGCATGGGAGCAGAAATCAAAAACCTCCCTGCCTGCACAAATCAGGCATTTTTTGGCAGGATTATAGGGACACCGCTTCTGAGAAAAACTGCAGCCCGATTCGGCTGCAGCAAGGCGGATAACGCAGGCAAGCGCAAAATCATAGCTGAGAAAAAGCTGGGCAAGGGGCGAATAATTTCTGCCGAGCGCACGGCACAGCGAGCAATAAATTCCCCTGTAAAGCTCATAATCCCTCATTTTCATATCGGGCTTGTAAGCCCTGACATATCCAAGCAAAGCGCAACCTCCGTAAAGCAGAATATGCAAGTGAAAAGGTAAAAGTGAAGAGCTTCGGGTGGGCATTGCCCACACCCCTTTTTTAGTGAAGAGTGAATGGTGAAGAGTTTCGGGTGGGCGTTGCCCACATCCGATTATATTAAATCGGTCACAGGCAGAGCCTGTCCTTAACTGTTCACTGTTCGTTCTTCACTATTCATTAAATTATACTTTGTTTATCAAGGGTGAAGAGCTTCTGGTGGGCGTTGCCCACACCCGATTATATTAAATCGGTCGCAGGCGGAGCCTGTCCTTAACTGTTCACTATTCGTTCTTCACTATTCATTAAACTATACTTTGATTATCATTGTATATTATTTTTATCCCGAATCGGTTAACATATTGTAAATTTTACAAATAAAAAAGGTGTGCAAAAAGCACACCTCATTTTAAAATTATACATCGAAAAGCGAAAAAACGTCAAATAAACGAAAATATCAATTCAATCCTCCGTCTTTTGGCTTCGCCAAAATCCACCTCCTTTCAAAAGGAGGCTATCGCAGGTTTATTAAATATCTTTCGTTTATGCTTCAGCGACTTTATCGACAGTCAAAAGGTGTGCAAAAAGCACACCTCATTTTAAAAGCTATCAATTGCCCTGACCGTTGCCGCAACGGGCAGACCTACAATATTGAAATAATCGCCCTCTATGCTTTCAACAAGCACGCAGCCCCTGCCCTGAATGCCGTAGCTGCCTGCCTTATCCATAGGCTCTTTTGTTGCAACATAGGCGGCAATCTCGGCATCGGTCAGCTCATAAAACCTGACCTTGCTCACGGCGGCAAACCTTTCGGTTTTGTTTCCGTCGGTAATGCAAACGCCCGTTATAACCTCGTGCTCCTTGCCCGAAAGGAAACGGAGCATTGCGGCTGCATCGGCTTCATCCTTGGGCTTGCCGAGAATTCTGCCCTCGGCAACAACGATTGTATCCGCACCGATAACAATGCGGTTTTTGCAATTTTCCGCAACGGCGAGAGCTTTTTTCTCAGCCGTCATCATCGCCGCATCCCTCGGAGCCGTACCCTCGGGCACGGTTTCGTCAGCCTCGCTCACAATCACCTCAAACTCAACGCCTGCGGTTGCGAGCAGCTCTTTTCTTCTCGGAGATGCAGACGCAAGAACTATCTTTTTCATGCCTTGCCTCCGCCGATTATTCCTCTGCGCTTCATTTCGGCTGCACGGAGAATGAGCACCTGAGTTTTTCCGTCGGGAATTTCGCCGTTCATTACCATATCAACCGCCTTATCAAGCGGAATTCTTTCAACCTCAAGGAATTCGCCCTCATCGGGATGCATCTGTGTTTCGGTCAGGTTCCATGCTGCATAAAGATGAATTACCTCGCCGCAATAACCGGGAGTGGGATAAAAAACGCCGAGCTTGTGAAATTCGCCTGCAACATAGCCTGTTTCTTCTTCAAGCTCACGTTTGCCTGCGTCGCCGTCATCCTCGCCGATTTCAAGCTTGCCTGCGGGCAGCTCGAGAACAACCTCGCCGTAAGGATATCTGAACTGGCGCACGAAAATCAGCTCGTTATCATCCGTCAGCGGTGCAACGCAAACGCCGCCGTTATGCTCAACAACCTCACGAACGCATTCCGTTCCGTCGGGGTGAGCAGCTTTATCCTTGCGCACATTTATGATTTTGCCTTTGTAGATATAATTTTTTTCGAGAGTTTTTTCAAAAAGCTTCATCTGAACTCCTCCGATTGTTATAACGGGAATAACCCTTGCGGATTATCCCCGTTTTCTTAATATTGAATCAGCGGGCTCCTTTTGAAAGGAGCTGTCACGAAGTGACTGAGGATTGTGAATGCGCAAGCATTCAGCGATTGCAAATCGCCGTAACAAATGCAACCCTCCGTCTTTTGCTTCGCAAAATCCACCTCCCTTGAAAGGGAGGCTGAATTTACATCCGCCCGAAACTCTTCACTCTTAGCCATTAACTAAAAATGGGTGTGGGCGCAGCCCGCCCGAAACTCTTCACTATTCACTATTAACTATTCACTATCACCAGTTATACATCTGCTCGGGATTCCTGAAGATATCCTCAAGCCTGTTGATAAAGGGAACAAGGTCGCCGAAGTCAACCGCTCTGTGGTCAAAAACAAGGTCGATGGGCATTTCGTTGCCTACAACGATGATATCGTTGCCGTTTTCGTCCTGCTTAACAACGGGCTTTTTCATGATTGAGCCGATGCATGCAACAAAAATCTGCGGAGGAATGATTGAAAGAAGAGCAACTCTGCCGGGGATTCCTCTTGTTACCGAGCCGATATTGGAAACGGTAACGGTGCCCTGCTTGATATCTGCGGCTGTGAGTCTGTCGGTTTCGGGGATTGCATAGTAATCCTTCTTTGCCTGACCCGAAAGAGTTTTAATCTTGTGCTTGCCTGTTTTTGCGCCTACAAGGCGGAGAATTGCCTTGAGAAGATGACCTCTCTTGAGCTTTTCGATTGTATCGTTGAAGGATACGGAGAACATAACCTCCGTAAGGTCGGTGTTGCCGATTTTTCTTGCAACATCGGCTATGTATTCGGTAAGCTCAACAAGGCTCTTATTGCCGATATCGTGAAGATTGATTGTCATCATTTCGCCGTTGGGGAGAATCCATGTCATACCTGCGTGGATTTCATCCCACTCGGTAACCTGACCCCTTACAAGCTTGCGGTTGAATTTGATATGCGCATTAAGCTGGGGTGCAGCCTTGAAAGCCTCTGCAAGGGCTTTGAGAACAATTGTGTTAACCGTAATTTTAACGGGGAATTTGCCCGATGCGTTAAGCTCCTTAACAACGTTGAGGAAATCCGTTACCTCGGGCTCATAAATATAGGAAATATGGGGAATTGTTTCCCAGCTTTCCGCAGTCATATTTGCAACGATTTTTCTTGCTATGCCGAAATGAGTAACTTTGGTTGCTTTCATATTAAGTAGCCTCCGTTTTTTTGAATTTTTTGCCTTTACAGAGTAATATTAACACACAGTATCTCTTGAATTATTCTTTAAAGGAACTAAAAATATTAATTTATGATTAACTTTTTCAGATTTCAACGGTTTCGCCCAGCCTGAATGAATAAATCAGCGTTTGTTTTACGGGCAGACCGATAACCTGCTCAAGGCAGCGGCGGTAGATACCCAGCTGCGATGCATAAAGCTCACGCAGCTCCGATGCCTCGGAAACTCTGTCGGTCTTGTAGTCAACAATCACAAGCGAGCCGTTTTCAACGAATGCGCAGTCGGCAACGCCCTCGATAATGATTTTTTCATCGCCTGCAATCGCTTCGGGCACCTCGGTATAAAGCTCTCTGACGGGGATGCCGAAAGTGAATTCATACTCTTTGAAAACCTTATCCGCCACAAGAATCCGCTTTGCAAGTCCGCTGCCGAAAAAGCCCGAAATCGCTTTGATATCAACGGCGTTCGCCTCCGCCTCGGTGAGCATTCCGTCAGCCGTGAGCCGTCTGAGCTCCGCAACGGCATCTCTGCTCGCTGCGGCATAATCGGCAAACTGCATAAAGCGGTGGGTTGCCGTACCTCTCTGTGCAGGGGTAAGCTTATCCCTGCTCATAAACGCAGGCTTGCGTGAAGCAAAATATTCGCTTCTGACCTCGCCGCTGTCAAGGTTTGAGGCAATCTGCTTTGCAACAACTCCGTTGAGCGCACCGAAGGGATATTCATAGGCAAGCCTCTCCCTGATTTCGGAAAGCATTGCGCAATCGGCTTGTGCGGTTTCGGTTTCGGTTTCGGCTTCTTCGCTCTGATATTTTTTGATTATCTCCGTTTTAAGCGGAGTTTCGCACGGCAGATTGAAGCGCTGCGAAATGCCTGCCGCCATGCGCAGAGCGTTTGCATCGGGATGCCTTAAAAGCGAGGTGAGAATGCATTCGCCGTAGCTCGAAAAGCTGACAGCCGTAAACGGGTCGATTCCGTTTTTCAGGCGCAGATTTGCGGCAGCAGAGGTGAGCGTTTTTGTGCAGTCGGCGCAGGAGGAAAGCATAATCAGCTTTTCCTTTGCTCTTGTGAGCGCAACATAAAGCACCCTCATTTCTTCCGAATGCTCCGCACGCAGGGTTTCCGTTTTTGCGGCAAGCCTCGGCAGAGTATCATATTTCGCATAGCCCGTGTTATTTTTGATTCCGATGCCGCTTTCGGGAGCGATAATCATATCGTCACGGTTAAAGAAATCGCCGTAGGTTTTTTCGCAGGCGGCAACGAAGCAGACGGGGAATTCGAGCCCCTTGCTTTTATGGATTGTCATTATTTTAACGGCATTCGCAGCCTCGGATTTTGAGCTGCCGCCGCTGATATCGCCGCCGCTTTTCAGAATGTTATCGAGATAATTCACAAAGCCCGAAACACCTTTTCTGCCGTTTGATTCAAATTTGTTGGCAAGGTCAACGAAAAGATTGAGATTTGCCCTGCGCTCCGAGCTGTTTTTCATGGCGCAGACCGCTGCGGCATAGCCCGTTTCTTCAATCAGCCTTCTGATAAGCTCGCCGACCCTGATGTTTGCGGCAAGGCGGCGCATTTCCCTGAGCTTTTCGATGAAAGATGCCGCACTTCTGTTGCCGTTTTCCGCAGCAAAAACAACGCAGCCGTAGATGCTGCCCTTTTTGCGCTCGGCACGCATAACTGCAAGGTCATCGGGCGTAAAGCCGAAAACGGGCGAAAGCATAACCGCCGTGAGCGGAATATCGTTGACGGGGTTATCTATAACCTTCAGAAGCGAGATAAGAAACATTGTTTCGGGAGCGTTGAGGAAGCCTGCATCCGCTTCGCAGCTTACGGGAATGCCTCTGGAATTGAGTTCATCGATGAATTCACGGGAGCTGTTTTTGACGCTGCGCAGAAGAATGCTGAAATCCTTGTATTCGGCAGGTCTGAAGCCGTCGCCCGAGGAAATCTTCACGCCGCCTGCAACCGCTTTTGCAATGTAATCGGCGGCATAGCGTGCCTGAATTGCCGTGAAATCCTCTTTCTCTGTTTCAAACAGAATGAATTCTGTATCTGCGCCGCTTTTTTCGGGGTATTTTGCGGCAGCCTCAAGCCTTTCATTTTTATCGTAATCAAGTCCGCCTGCATCACGGCTCATTATCGCCTCAAAAATAAAGTTGACAATGCCCGTAACACCGTTGCGGCTTCTGAAATTTTTGCCTAAAGTGACCTTTGCTGGATAGTTACCGTTTTCGTATTCCTCCATGCGGTCACGGCGGGCGAGGAAAATTTCGGGCATCGCCTGACGGAAACGGTAAATGCTCTGCTTGACATCGCCGACCATAAACAGATTGTTCTCTTCCTTTGAAAGAGCGCTGAAAATCATATCCTGCGCAAGGTTTACATCCTGATATTCGTCAACAAGAATCTCGGCGTAATTTTCGGAAAGAGCAATTGCGAGCGGAGTTTTTGCGTATCCTTTTTCCGTCGGCTCAACAAGAAGGCGCAGAGCCATATGCAGAGTGTCGGAGAAATCCGCTCCGTTTTCGCCCTGCTTCAGGCGGTCAAATTCATTTGCAAACGCAATAACCGCTTCAATCAGCTCCGAAACAACGGGCGCAAGCGCATCAACATCTTTTTTATGGTCATCGGATGAAATGCAGAGAATTTTTTCGAGGTCCCTGAGCTGCTTTTTGCAGTCATTCCTGACCTTCTGGCAGATATCCTTGACCTCGGAGGCATAGCCTCTCGGAGCAGAGGGAATTCTGCCGAAAACAACCTCGGAATAAGCCTTCGCAACCTTATCCCACGGCTCGGTTTTAACCGCCTGAAGAAAACGCATGAGCATCTCTTTTTCTGCGGCAAAAGCATCGCCGTAGCAAGCTATGAGCTCGGGCTCATCGGCAAGCAGCAGAATGCAATGCTCCATGCCGCCGATGCAGCTTTCCGTAAGCTGTTTTATGTGCGATAAGAGGATTCTGCCCCACGGAGTTTCCTCAATGCAGGCAGGTGCGCTGAATTCGCCCGAGAGCGAGCGCAGCCAGATTTCGGGGAAAGGATAAGCCTGCGAAAGTCCGTAAAGCCTGAGGATTGCATCGATAAGCTTTTTATCGTCACGGTTATCGCTGATGAGGTTTGTAAGGCGCATGAAATTTTCCGACGGATTCTTATAAAGCTCTCCCACAACGGAATTCACCGCCTGCGACCTGAGGATGCCGAGCTTGCTTTCATCGAGCATTCCGAAATCGGGAGCGATGCCCAGAGCGTGGAAATTTTCACGCACGAGGTTTATGCAGAATGAATCGATTGTGCAGATGCTTGCGCAGGGCAGCATAAGCTGCTGGCGGCGCAGACGCTTATCCGACGGATTCTCTGCAATTTTTTTGCTGATTGCCGCTTCGATTTTTTCTTTCATCTGTGCGGCTGCAGCCTTTGTAAAGGTTACGATGAGCAGATTTTCAACGTCGCAGGGGTTTTCGGCATCGCAGATTCTGCGGATAACTCTCTCAACCAGCACAGCCGTTTTGCCCGAGCCTGCCGCCGCACTTACAAGCAGCGTGCCCTTGCGTGCATCAATTGCTTTTCGCTGGTCATCAGTCCACGGTACACTCATTCTGCTCATCTCCCTTCTCAAGATTTTTCAGAGCCTCGTCGAGGTCGCTGTCAAGAAGCTCCCTGACGGGTATATTTTCTTCATAGGAACAAACGGATTTATAGTCGCAGTATTCGCAAACGTGCTTATAGCTTGCGCCGTAAGAGGGCACGGCTTCGATTTCTCCGTTGCGCAGCGCCTGCGCCATTTCAACGAGCAGCTCATCGGCTTTTTCCTTAAGCTTTTCAAGCTGACCGAGCCTTATCAGCGAGCCCTTCATTTCGCCCTTTGCGTTGAAATCAACGGGAATATAAAGTCCGCCTGCGGATTTATCCATCGCAACAACAACGTCGCAATCGTTGAGAACAATGCCCTGCATACGGCATTTCTTCTGCTTTTTAACCTCAACATCCTCTGCGGATTCGCTTCTTTCAGCCGAAACCAGCGGAGAATTTGCAGGATAATAAAGCACGCCTGCAGGAGTTATTTCGCCGTATTTCTCTTTGCCGTTCTGCCACAGAGCAAAAAGATAAATGAACATCTGCATATTCAGACCCTGCAGAACATCGCTCAGCCTGAACGCCTTGCCCGAGGATTTGTAGTCAACAACACGCAGGTAGGTTTTGCCGTTGATTGTTGCGCAGTCAACCCTGTCAATTGCGCCCGAAATGCTGACCTTTCCGCTTTCGGTTTTAACCTCATAGGGAGGAATCTCTCCGTCAGAGCCGATGGAAAGCTCAAAATCAACGGGTCTGAAATCGCTCAGGGCAAGCTCCCTGATAAGCCTTTCGGCAACGTCGCAGACCGTCAGCGCAAGCTTATGATAAAGCCAGATGAATCTTTCGTCACGCTGCGAGCCGTCGAGCTTTGCCATAAGATATTCATTCATCATCGAGGTGATTATATCGAGCAGCTCGGAATGCTCCATGCCGATAAGCGCATCGGATTCATATTTTTTCAGCAGATTTTCAAGCACATGATGGATAACGTTGCCCCTCTGCATCGGGTCAAGCTCGGCAACTTTGCGCGGCATTGCCTTGATGCCGTAGCGGCAGAAATATGAAAACGGGCATTTATAGAAGCTTTCAACTCTTGAAGCGGAAATATAGAGGTTATCGCCGAAAAGCCTGTGTGCCGCCTCTTTATCGGCAATCGAAAAATCACGCAGACCGCCTGCTCTTGCAAGCGCATCAAGCCTGCCCGCAAAATCCTCTCTGCCTGCAAAATATTCTCCGAGAGTTGCTCCGAGCACGCTGCTTTCGCTGCGGCTTTTTGCAAGCTGCTCAAAAGCAAGGCTTTCGCCCTCAATATAATAAAGACCGTCAAGGCAGGAGGCATCAACCTCCCTGCACATCGGAAAAAGATTTTTGATTTTGGTGTAAAGCTCCGAAGGAGCAAGCTGCTCGTTGCCTGCGTTTCTTTCGGGGCAGCAGACATAAAGCTTGTGCGAGGCGCAGCAGAATGCGCTGTAAGCAATCAGCTTTTCTTCGGCAAGCTTGTATTCTCCGAATTCGGAAAGCCCGATGCCGATTTCGCTCATCCTGCGTCTGTCCTTATCGGTCAGCGCCGAGCCCGATGACGGCACGGCAGGAAAAACTCCGCTGTTTGCGCCTGCAATGAATACGGCTTTGGGCGTTACGGTGCGGATTCTGTCCGCCGAGCCGATGGTTATTTCGTCAAGACCCTGCGGCAGACTGCCAACAGTCTGCACGCTGAGCATAAGGTCAAGAATATCGGCAAATTCGCCTGCGGTAACCGCTCTGTCGCCAGCAACGGTTGCAACCGAATCGAGCAGCTCCATAACAACATTCCACAGTCTGTCAAGCTCAAGGGCAATGCCTGTTTCGCCCGAAGATGCAAGGGAATCTGCAAGCTTTTTGAGGTTTTCGGGCACATTCACCCTTTCAAGAAATTCATAAACCGCCTTTGCAGCATCCGCTCCCGTTGCATCGCCGAGCGCCTCCTTAAGGTCGCACAAAGGCGCAACAATCCTGCGGCGCAGAGCATTCAGCGCTTCAAGCTCCTCGGTATCCTCGGGCTTCATATCTTCTCCGAAGCCCCTCGGATGCTGCTGCCATTCCCTGAGCCATGCGCCTGCGTTTATCTGCCAGAGATAGCAGTAATTTTCAACCTGCGAAACCTCCTCTGCGCTGAAGCCCGTAAGCTCCGTTTTGAGGTAACGCATAACCGTTTCGGTATCAAATCCGCCGCTCGCAATGCTCACCGCACAGGTGAGAAGATTTACAACGGGCGAGGTATCAACGGGCTGACGGCTGTCATCAAAAACGCCGATTCCGCATTTCCTGAGTGCGGAGCGCAGGGGTGCTTCATAGGCAGAGCTGTCCCTTGCGATAACCGCAATGTCACGGCATCTGTAGCCGTTTTCACGGATAAGCTTTTTAGCCGTGCAGGCAATATATTCGCATTCCGCATAGATATCCGCAGCCTTGCACAGAGTAATATTTTCGCAAGCCTCCTCATATATGTTCGGTGCAGGCGAAAAGAGCTCCTGCTCCAGAGCGGTAAGCTCGGGCGAGGCATAGCGCTCAAACTGCGGCGGAAAATTATTGAATTTGCTTCTCATCGAAAGATACTGCGGCTTCGCAACGGCTGCTCCGCTCTTTTTTGCGGCTTCAATCAGCCTGTGAGCCGTTCTCTTTGTGTGCGCAAAAAGCTCGGTTTCATCGTCGCTGTTCTGCAGGTTATCCGTGCACAGGGTAACATAAACCGCCGCCGATTTGCGCAGCATCTGCTCAATTACTTTGTATTCCTGAACGGTGAAGCCTCTGAACGCATCGACAAAAACAAGCCTGTTGCTGAAATAATCGCTTTCGGGCAGGATATCATAAAGCTCATCCAGCAGGGTATCGGGATTGAACCAGCTGCCCTCAACCATTGCGTCATAAGCATCAAGCACGGTTGCGATATCGCTCAGCTTCATTTTCAGAAGCCCTTCCTTTTCGGTTGCAAGCGCAAGACGCACGCTGTCGGTTGAAACGGAATTCTGCCTGAACTCCGAGGAAAGCGCAATGAATTCCGAGATAACGGATTTCTTTGAAGCATGGTTTGAATAGAGCGTGAGTTT
Organism: Acutalibacteraceae bacterium; assembly: GCA_045589555.1. Taxonomy (GTDB): domain Bacteria; phylum Bacillota; class Clostridia; order Oscillospirales; family Acutalibacteraceae; genus CAG-177. Next base: position 31,132 of record JAZNPG010000001.1, on the reverse strand, counting down.
ATCTTTTACGCTTTCAAGAGCCCTTCTCATGAGAACGGCCCTTGCGGAATCGTCGAGCCTTCTGCGCTCATGCAGGGCAGGCTTGCCCACAAGCTTTTCGCCAAGGCTTGTGAAGCTTAAAACATCGATATCCGCCATCGCCTTTGCGCCCACTCTTTCAAGCATCAGCTTTTCGCTCATAAACGAAAACTGCTCGGGCACAATAAGAGTCAGCTTTTTGCTGCCTCCCTTTGAGAATTGCTCAATTAAATTCATGATATGGGCGGTTTTGCCGCCGCCCGCTCTCGATAAAATAAGATAAAGCATAATATCACCGTTAAGATTTCAATATAGATAAAATTATATCACAACATCTGCCCGTTGTCACCACATTAATTGTAAATCATATTATGTACTTTAAACAGTACACAAAATCAATGAATAGTGAAGAGTGAATGGCGAATAGTGAAGAGTTTTGGGGGAATCAGCAGCCGTCAGCTGCCGCAATAGCCTCCCTTTCAAGGGAGGTGGCATTTTCGCAAGAAAATGACGGAGGGTTGCATCAATAACGGCGATTTACAATCGCCCCTGCAACTCAAACTTTTCACTAAAATGGGTAAGGGCGAAGCCCTTCCTTAACTATTCACTAAATACACTATTCACCATTCACTAAACAGTGCTTGTTGACAATATTGATTTTATGTGATAATATATCATCCGTATATTTATAATTGAAAGGAGCAAATCCAACATGGATGACCCCGGCCCTGCGATCATGCTTGCAGCCGAAGCTGCAGCTGACAGCGTTGACCCCGTTTCTCTTATTCTCAAAATTGTTTTGCTTTTTGTTCTCATTTTAGTGAACGCATTCTTTGCCATGAGCGAAATTGCAATCATTTCTCTCAACGATGCAAAAATGCAGAAGCTTGCCGAAGACGGCAACAAAAAAGCAAAGCAGATTGTGAAGCTTACCGAAAATTCAAGCAACTTTTTATCAACCATCCAGATCGGCGTTACTCTGGCAGGCTTCCTGACCTCGGCATCCGCCTCCCAGACCTTCGTTGATATGCTTGTTGATGCTCTTGCGAAAACTCCCGTTGATAATTATGTTCCGCTGAGCGTTATCAGCGTTGTTTCAACGGTTCTTGTTACGCTTGTCACCTCTTATTTCTCTCTCGTTCTCGGCGAGCTTGCCCCCAAAAGAATCGGCATGCAGATTCCCGAGAAGATTTCCTATAAGGTGGTCGGCATTCTTCTTTTCATCGCAAAAGCAACCAAGCCTTTTGTTAAAGTGCTTGCGTTTTCAACCAACGCCATTGTACGCCTTCTCGGCTTTGACCCCAACGCCGATGAAGAAAACGTTACCGAAGAAGAGATCCGCATGATGGTTGATGTTGGCGGCGAAAAGGGCGTTATCGAAGATACCCAGAAAGAAATGATTGACAATATCTTCGAGTTTGACGACCTTGATGCAGGCGATATAATGACTCACCGCACCGAAATGACGGCGATTGAAGTTACACGCTCCCTTGCAGAGGTTGCGGAGCTTGCCGTTGAAAACGGTTATTCAAGAATCCCCGTTTTTGAGGATGACCCCGACAGCATCGTCGGTGTTCTTTACGCAAAAGACCTTCTTAAATTTGTCGGCCACACCCTGCCGGAGGATTTAACAATCTCCAAGGTTATGAGAAAGGCTCTCTATGTGCCCGAAACGCAGTCCTGCGGCGACCTTTTCAAGGCGATGAACGAAAGCAGAACTCAGTTTGCCGTTGTTGTTGATGAATACGGCGGCACGGCAGGCATCGTTACCCTTGAGGATGTGCTTGAATCCATTGTCGGCAACATTCAGGATGAATATGACGATGAAGAAGAAGAAATCAAGAAGATTGACGAAACAACCTTCACCATCGACGGCACAATCGACCTTGATGAGGTTAACGAGCTTGTCGGCATCGAGCTGCCCGAGGGCGATTATGATACGCTCGGCGGCTTTGTGATAAGCCTGCTCGGTTATCTGCCGTCAGAAACCGATAAGGCTCCCATTGTTGCGGAATACAAAAACCTTCGCTTCACCGTTCTTTCTCTCGATGAGCGCAGAATTGAAGATATCAAGGTTGAAATTCTGCCTCTGCCCGAATCGGAGGATGAAGAAGAGGACGATGACTGATTATTCACGGGCTGCAGCTTGCTGCGGTCCGTTTTTTTATTGCAAGTGTTGCAGCAGCCAACTGCTATGGGCTCCTTTTGAAAGGAGCTGTCCGTAGGACTGAGGATTGTGAATGCGCAAGCATTCGGCAATTGCAAATCGCCATAACAATGGCAGCCTGCTTTCCCGAAACATATATCTGAGAGGAAATCAAAATGGACAGAATCAACATCATTCCAAAACCGAACAGCATTGAATTTCTCGGCGGAGAGGTGCTTGTTGAGCCCTCAAAGGCGGAATTCTCGCTCGATTCATCGCTCGGAAACGAGGAATATATTCTTCTTTCCGACGAAAACGGAATTGCCGTAACGGGCGGCTCGGAGCAGGCTCTGTTTTATGCAAAGCAAACCCTGAAGCAGCTCAGAGGCATCTGCCCCTGCGTTAAAATAACGGATAAGCCTGCCTTTGAGTACAGAGGCTTCATGCTCGATTGCGCACGCCATATGTTCAGCGTTGCGGATATCAAAAAGCTTATCGATGCCGCCGCAAGCCTTAAGATGAACCGTTTTCATTGGCATCTGACCGATGACCAGGGCTTCAGGGCATGGATTGACAAAAGACCCGGTGCCGCAATCGACGGCTCTGTCAGAAAGCGCTCGGAATTCGGCTCGCTCAAAGAGGACGGAGAATACGGCGGATATTACACAACCAAGCAGATGAAAGAAATTGTTGATTACTGCTCGGAGCGTTACATAACCGTTATCCCCGAATTCGATGTGCCGGGTCATTGCTCGGCGATTCTCCACGCCTATCCCGACATCGGCTGCACGGGCAAAAACATTGAGGTTAAAACCTATCAGGGAATTTTCGAGGATATCCTCTGCGCAGGCAAGGATAAAACCTTCGAGATAGTTTTCGATATTCTCGAAGAGCTGCTCGGAATTTTCCCCTCGGAATATATTCACATCGGCGGCGACGAAGCCCCGAAAACACGCTGGAAAGCCTGCCCCGACTGTCAGAAAAGAATTGCCGAGGTCGGTCTGAAAAACGAAGAGGAGCTTCAGGGCTGGTTTACCAACGAGATTATTTCTTTCCTCAAAGCAAGAGGGAGAAAAGCGATTGTATGGAACGAAAGTCTCCGAAGCGGTCTTATCGGCAGCGAAGCCGTTGTGCAGATGTGGATGGACCCGAAAAACGATTCCGTCAGATTCGCCAACAACAAGGGCGGCAGAATAATTGTTTCGGATTTCTTCCATTATTATTGCGATTATCCCTATGCAATGACGCCTCTCAACAAAACCTACGGCTACAAGGCGATTGTCAGAGGAATCAAAAATCCCGAATCGGTTTACGGAGTTGAAACACCGCTCTGGACAGAATATGTCAACAGCCTCGAAAAGCTCGGATATATGTTTTTCCCGAGGTTTGCCGCCGTTGCCGAAACGGGCTGGACAGAGGAGAAAAACAAAAACGCAGCGGATTTCCGCCGCCGTTTCAGAAGCTATTCCTCAATCCTGAGCCAAATCGGCATCACCGCCGCCGCACCTCACGAATGGAACCCCTCTCCCGTTTCAAGAGCGGCAGGCACTCTCAGCTTCATGAATAAAAATGTAAGAAAAAAACCTGAAAAGAAATAAAAAAAGGCCGTGTGCATTTTCGCACACGGCTTCGCTTATTTATACCGTTTTCCAGAAAGCTTCGATTTCGCTGCGCTTTGCGGTAACCGAGCCCTGAATCATATTCGGCTTTCCGCCGCCTCTGCCCGAAAGAGCCGCATTCAGCGCCTTGCCGATTTCACGCACATCCGTTTCACGGCTCACAACGGCATATTTATAGCCCTCGCCGTCATTGCCCGAGAAAACCGCCGCTATGCCGACCTTATCTGCAAGCATATCGGCAAAAACTCTTGCGTCATCGGCTGATGCGCCGTCATCAAACATGCAGCATTTTTCGCCCGATGCATTCTTGCTCTTTTCGGCAAAAAGCTCCTTTTTGAGAGCATTGTATCTGAAATCCGCATCCTTGAGGCGGGCCTGAAGCTTTTCAACCGCCTGAGCAACCTCATCTGTTTTGGCGCAGAGAAGATTTGAAATCGCATAAACGCTCGCATTCTTTTCTCTGTAATCCTCAAAAGCCTTTCTGCCTGCCTGCAGAGTTATTCTTACGCCCGATTTGTAATTCATCATCGAAACCGCTTTGATGATGCCGATTTCGCCCGTCAGAGCAACATGAGTGCCGCAGCAGGCGCAAAGGTCAACATCGCCGATTTTAGTCAGCCTTACCTGACCCTCGATTTCTTTTTTGCTTCTGTAATCGTAGCCCTCAAGCTCCTCATCTGTGGGATAAAGAGCCTCAATGGGAATGTTTTTATAAACCGCCTCGTTTGAAAGTCTTTCGATTTCGGCAAGCTGCCCGGCAGTCACAACGCCGCTGAAATCAACCGTCATGCAGTTTTCGCCCATATGGAAGCCGACATTATCGTAACCGCAGAGCGCATGAAGCACGCCCGAAAAAACATGCTCGCCCGAATGCTGCTGCATATTGCTGAATCTTAAATCAAAATCAAGGGCGCAATCAACCTTGCCCTCAACCGCAGCTTCGCAGATATGGATAACCTCGCCGTCTTTTTCAACGGTATCAAGCACTTTAACTCCGCCGATGAAGCCTCTGTCGCCGGGCTGACCGCCGCCCTCGGGGAAGAATGCGGTTTTATCAAGGATTACCTCGTAACCGTTTTTGCCCTGCGAGCAGGAAACAACCTGTGCCTCAAACTCCTTTATATATTGGTCAATATAATATAAACGCTCTGCCATAAAAACTCTCCTTGTTAAGATACTGAAAAACATAATATCATAATCCGCAGATAAAATCAATTCAGAGTTTTGTTGAATACTGCACTAAAAACACTAAAAGTCTGCAAAAATCATATAAATTATGCACATTGACTTTAATGCAAAAAAAATGTAAACTGATAGCCAATGAGAGAACTTTGTGCTGAAGTATCTTTTAAAGGGTATGAAGAAGTGCGGTATATTGAGGATTTGTATGTGCTGAAAAACTTTCCCCGCATTTTTTATCCGCCTTCTTCTGAATAACCCTCTGCGGCACCTTAGGGTGTCCGTTTTCTTTTTTTGAGAAAAAACGGATTAATTCTGTTTATGTGTTACAAAAAAGAGGAAAATCTATAGTCAATTTTAACAAAACAAAATTTTTTTAAAGCCCGCTGTTTGGGCTACAATCCGAATTATTAAAACCGCCGTCAATAATTGTTGACGAAGCGAAGTTTTATGATATAATAATTAATATTGAAAATAAAAATTTCAGCGTGGGAGATATATAACTATGTATGTTAAAGACGTAACAGTTCAGAATCAGGTTGGCCTTCATGCTCGCCCTGCAACCTTCTTCATCCAGAAGGCAAATGAATTCAAATCATCAATCTGGGTAGAAAAAGAAGAACGCAGAGTAAACGCAAAGAGCCTTCTCGGTGTTCTTTCGCTCGGCATCATGGGCGGCACCTCAATCCGCATCATCGCAGGCGGTCCCGATGAAGAAGCAGCTGTTGACGAGCTCGTTAAGCTTGTTGAGTCAGGTTTCGCAGAATAATTAAATTGTGCAAAAAAGAGCAGGTAACTTCGGTTGCCTGCTTTTCTTTTTATAATTTTATAATTTAAAAAAAGCACCCCGAAAGCTTCGTGCCTTCGGGGTGCCGTTGTTTATCTTATTTAAGGTCGCCGCCAACAGAGCCGTCCCATGTGTCAACGCTTGTTGCCTTCATTTCTTCCTCGTCAAACCAACGTGTTGTAACAGCCTTTGTTTCGGTGTAGAAGCGGAAGCCGTCCTTGCCGAGGCAATGGAGGTCGCCGAAGAATGACTGCTTGTGGCCCGTGAACGGGAAAACGCCTACGGGAACGGGAATACCAACGTTAACGCCTACCATACCGCCGTCGGTTCTCTTTGCAAATTCTCTTGCATAGTAACCGCTCTGGGTGAAGATAACCGAACCGTTAGCAAAGGGGTTTGCGTTCATAACGGCAAGACCCTCTTCAAAATCCTTGACTCTCTTTACGCAGAGAACGGGGCCGAAAATCTCTCTCTGACCGACAGTCATATCCTCTGTTACATGGTCAAAGATTGTGGGGCCTACATAGAAGCCGTTTTCATAGCCGGGAACAACGGGATTTCTGCCGTCGAGAACAAGCTCAGCGCCCTCTTCGATGCCTTTTTCAATCCACTTGAGGATGGACTGTCTGTGAGCCTCGGTAACAACGGGGCCGAGGGTGGATTCCTTATCGTATGCAGGACCGAGCTTAAGCTCTTTTGCAAACTTAACAAGGTAGCCTACAAGCTCATCAGCGATGCTCTCCTGAGCAACAATTACGGGCAGAGCCATGCAGCGCTCGCCTGCGCAGCCGAATGAGGAGTTGATAATGCCTCTTGCGCTTCTTTCGAGAGCGGCATCCTCGAGAACAAGACCGTGGTTCTTTGCCTCGCAAAGAGCCTGAACTCTCTTGCCGTTTGCAGCTGCTCTTGAATAAATATGAAGACCGACACTTGTTGAACCAACGAAGGTGATGCCCTTAACGTCGGGGTGGTCCATGAAGATTTCAGCTTCGTTTCTGGAGCAGGTAACGATGTTGATAACGCCGTCGGGCAGTCCTGCCTCCTGCCAGAGCTCTGCAAGTCTCATGCAGGTCATGGGAGTCATTGAAGCTGCCTTGAGAACGATTGTGTTGCCGCATGCGATGCACAGAGGAGACATCCAGCCCATGGGAATCATGCCGGGGAAATTGAAGGGAACGATGCCTGCGAAAACGCCGACGGGCTCTCTGTAAAGAGTTGTATCATAACCCGATGATGTGTCGCGCAGAGCCTCACCCATAAGAAGCGAGGGAGCTGAAAGAGCAAGCTCAACGGGCTCTTTAACCTTGAGGATATCGCCCTTTGCTTCGCTCCAGACCTTGCCGTGCTCTCTTGCGCAGATTTCGGTAAGCTCATCCATATGAGCCTCAAGAAGCTCACGGAACTTATAGATAACCTGAACTCTTTTCATAACGGGAACTTCCGACCAGCTCTTGAAAGCTTCCTTTGCGCAGGCGATGGCTTCGTTAACCTCGTCCTTTGTGCAGCAGGGAGTCTGAGCGATAATCTCGCCCGTGCTGGGATTATAAACATCCATATACTTTTCGCAGGAGGAATCAAGCCACTTGCCGCCTGCAAAATACTTTAACTTTTTAACAGCCATTGGTATCACTCCAATCATAATATTACAATTTAAATTTTATACTTTTTTGAAGTCAATGTCAATGCACATAAAACAGATTTTGCATAATGTTTTCGGATTCGGGAAACATTGTTTTAGTGAATAGTTAATAGTGAAGAGTGAGGAGTTTCGGTAGGGGCGATTCACGAATCGCCCGTCAGCCTCCCTTTCAAGGGAGGTGGATTTTGCGAAGCAAAAGACGGAGGGTTGCATTAATTATTTTCACATTTCAGGGCATAGGTATAATTAACGATAACAAACAGAATTACGGAGGAATTGAAATGCCGATATCACGCAAAGAATATGACGATATGACGAAAAAGGCGTCTCCGCCGAGCCGAAAACTCAGAAACGGAATCTGCGCATTTACCGTCGGAGGGCTTATCTGCGCTCTGGGCGAAGGGATTTCGCTGATATGCGAGCATTACGGCATGGCGGAGGGCGATGTGCGTCTGCTTGTGCCGCTCTCGCTGATTGTTCTTTCGGCAACCCTTACGGCGCTCGGCATTTTTGACGATATTGCTCTCTATGCGGGCGCAGGCACAATCGTGCCCATAACGGGCTTTGCAAACTCGATTGTATCCCCTGCCCTTGAATTCAAGAGCGAGGGCAGAATTCTCGGCACGGGTGCGAATATGTTCAAAATCGCAGGTCCCGTGCTTGTTTACGGCACGCTCGCCGCCGTGATTTACGGGGTAATATATTATATCTTTTTATAAACCTCTCTCCGTGCCGTGGCGGATATCATCTGCCCTGCCTTGAAAATTTATTCTTTATTATTTATTCAATATTATTTCTTCTTTAAACCAAACGGGCGATTCATGAATCGCCCCTACATATATAATGCATTCTGTTTCAAATAGCTTTTATGTAAATTTGATTTGAACTTTACATTTTAACTTGAATATGATAAAATAAAGTCACCACACAAAACTTAAGAATATTTATATCAGAGGTCGCACAAGCTAATTTGGCAAAAGTGCAGACTTCTATTTCGCGTACTCTGGTATAGGTAGTGAAAAGTTTTGTGTGGTAGCAAACGAGGGTCTGCGTTTTTCGGTGTGTGTATCTTCGGGTGCACACACTTTTTTATTGTCAAAAACTACAAAACGACATGTGTATATTTGTTCAAAACGGAGAAATAATAAAAAACCTAACATTTTTTGCGTAACATTTCGCGATTTTTGACATATATATATGAAAACTTTTTTAGGGACTGTGTGCAATTTTTAAAAAAAGTATTTATTTTAATGAAAGAAGGAGATTCTGATGGGTTGATTTCAAAAACCAATATCACCAAAAACTTAAACAATAAAATAAGAAATTGGAGGAAAACATAATGATAATTAAAAAGTTTTTATCAATCTTTCTCGCTTTTGTTATGAGCTACAGTATAAGTTCGGTTGCATTTGCATCGAACGAAAACTTTGTTAAAGAGATTAATCAAAAAACGGATATTCCTGAAGGATTCATCGGTATTTATACCGCTGAAGATTTGAACAATATACGCAATAACCTTTCAGGTAAATATATTCTTATCAATGATATTGATTTATCTTCATATATAAACTGGGTTCCCATTGGTAAAAATGAAAATCCGTTTAATGGAATACTTGATGGAAATTCATTTACGGTAAAAAACATTAATATTTCAAATGTTGAAGGAGAAAATCCATCAGTAGGTCTGTTTGGAACTGTAGCAAATTCGCAGATTAAAGATGTTACAGTCATCGGTCAAATTAATGTTGATAATGATAACGGAATAAGAGCTGGTTTGATTTGTGGTGAAGCATATAATTCCGTTATAACCAACTGCAAAGCATACGGCAAGATTGATGTGACAACAAAAGCTGGTGTTTGGGTAGGTGGGATAACAGGTTATTTGTCAACATACTCAAATACCGATGAAATAAAAGAGTGTAAAATAGAGTTTTGTCAAAACAACGCTTCAGTAACAGTAAACGGAGTTTGCGGCTATGATACCAACGGCATAAATTATTTTGTTGGTGGCATAGCAGGTCTTTCAGAAGGCACGATTTCTAAAAGTTCAAACCACGCAGATATTATGGCTATAGGCAGTAATGGCGGTTATGACTATTTTTACACTCTTGCAGGCGGCATTTGCGGCAATTCAAATGGTGAAATAAACAACTGCTATAACATAGGAAGAATAAGTTCTGTAGGTACTAAATATGTGTTTGCAGGCGGAATATCAGGTCATTGGTATCAGTTTGGTGATATATTTAATTGCTATAATATCGGACAGGTAAATGCAGATGTGAAAGACACTGCGGATGACTATAATCTTTCGGCAGCGGGTGGAATTATTGGCGAAATAGAACCGCTTTGGATTTTTGATTCGGAAGAATCGTCCAAAACTTCAGTAAGTGTATATAATTGTTATTATCTCGATAATGTTGAAAATGCTTTTGGTAATATTTCTCCTCAAAATTCAATTAATGTAAAATCGCTTACTACAGAAGAAATTTCAAAACAGTCTTCATTTAAAGGTTTTGATTTTGAGAATGTTTGGGAAATGTCTGTAACTGAAAACAGACCTATTTTACAAAATGAACCGAGTGTCATTGCTGTTGAGATTGAAACAAAGACGGGTAAACCTGTTAAATTGAAAGATGTAGATAAAAACAATATTCTTTCTTGGAGTTCATCAAATGAGAAAATTGCTGTAATAAACGATAATGGTGATGTTAAAGGTTTGTCAACAGGAACAACTGACATAATTATTACTATGAATGATGGAACCGTTATACAATGCAATGTTACAGTAGAATTTTCTCTATTTTGGTGGATGATAAACTTATTGTTCAGTTGGTTAAAATAAATTAATTTGAGGTGAGAAAGGACATGAAAACTAAAAAGATTTTATCATTAATGTTGGCTTTTATAATATTAGTTTTAAATGTTAGTTTAATGGCATATGGCACCGAAGAAGAAATTACAAAAACCGCAACTGAGTTTTCTGGTGAATTAGAGTCATTTCTTATGGATAATTCACAATACTCATCAACAGTAGAATCACCTGATGGCGACGAAGCGGAAAATGATTCAATAATTAACACCAATAGACTTATTGTTTCAACATACTCAAATGAACCTATTGAAAATCAAGTTGATGCAGTTAGTTGTCTTGAAGGGTTTAATAATTGGCATATTCTGCAATATGATAGTGTAGAAGCTACAGCAAGTGCTTATGATTACTATTCAAACCAAGAATATGTAAATTATGTGGAATACGATGAAATAATAGATTGGGTAGAACCTGAGCCGGACTATTCTTCGGATTCAGACTCTATCAGTTGGGGTTCGGATAAGGTTGAGTCTGTTGAAGCAATTAACACTTTAAGCAAATCTAAAATTGCTCAAGCTAATGTTGTAGTTGCTGTTATAGATACCGGAGTAGATGAAACTCACGATTTTTTTAAGGACAGCAAAAACAACAAACGAGTGCTGGAGGGGAATAGAGAAAAAGATAATTCGCTAGACTATTCGTATGAAAAATATTATCACGGAACTCATGTTGCGGGAATAATTATTGATAATACTCCATCAAATGTAAAAATAAAATCATACAACTATTTTTATTACAGAAATAAGACGATATCCGGTACAACTATTACATTGGCTACTGAAATTAAGTCTGCTGTTTCAGATAAAGTGGATGTAATAAACATGAGCTTATCTGCTGAAGCTGCACCCTCAAAATCTTTGAAAGAGGAAGTTCAGAAAGCGATTGATGCGGGTATTGTTGTGGTGGCTTCAGCAGGAAATGACAAAAAAGATGCTAGCGGATACTCCCCAGCAAGCATACCTGATATTATTACGGTTGCTGCGGTTAATTCCTCAAACAAACCTTCAACATACGATGATGGAAAAGGAACAAATTACGGTAGTATAGTTGATATTTCAGCACCTGGTTCAAGCATATACAGTACGATGCCTGATAACGAATTTGCGAGCAAATCAGGAACTTCAATGGCGGCACCGTTTGTTTCTGCTGCTGCCGCTATTCTTAAATCTACAAACAAAAGCCTTTCTCATGCAAGAATATGTGAGATTTTAAAGTTATCAGCATACAAACCAAGTGGTTGGTCAAGTAATTATGCTTCGAATTATGGTGCAGGAATAGTAAATTATTATAATATGCTTGAGCATGTTACTATGCCTGAGCCTACAATAACACTTGGAAGTAATGATAAAATTTCAATAACATCAGCAGCGGGAAGCAATGCAAAATACTATTATACAACTAACGGAACCAATCCAACCACAAGCAGTACAAAATATACCGGAAGTTTTTCGGTGCCATCGGGAGCAAAATCAATAAAAGCAATTGCCGTAGTTGACGGAGCAATCAAAAGCTCGGTTGCTGAATTTCCCATTCAAAACCACATTTATGTTGATAATATATACTATAAACAAAAGAAATCTTTAGATTTACCTGATGATGCAAGAAATGTAAAGTATTCTGTTGACAATAAGGATATTGTGGTGATAGAAGACGGAAAAGTTCACGCATTAAAAACCGGACAAGCTATTGTTACCGTAACTATGAATGCAAACAGAATATACTATTATCATATTAATGTTGGGTACGCCTGGTGGCAGCATATTATAATTTATTTGTTTTTTGGTTTCTTATGGTATATTTAAAACTTAATTGATTTCGAACGGCTGATTTTCAGCCGTTCTTTTTGTATGTTTTTAAATTTTAATGTGTCCTAACTTGATACCATCAGAGGACAGAATTCTCGGCACAGGTGCGGATATCATCTGCCCTGCCTTGAAAATTTATTCTTTATTATTTATTCAATATTATTTCTTCTTTAAACCAAACGGGCGATTCATGAATCGCCCCTGCGCACAAATACAGCAAAAATATAATCGGTCACAGGCGGAGCCTGTCCTTAACTCTTCGCTGTTCACTCTTACCTCTTCACTCACAATTTATAAAACTGCATAACTGACCTTGCCATATCAAGAAATTTATGGTAAAATCAGAATATCCTGAAAAGCGGAGTGATTTTATGACTTTTCTCTATATTCTGATTTCCGTTATTGCTTTTGCGCTTGTTGCGATGCTGATTACAGGTGCGGTCGGCTTCAGAATGGCTTGCGTTTCGCAGCGTATCAAAAAGCCCGAAACCGACCCGAAGCGAATCTTAAGGGGCGAAATCCGCAAAAAAAACAATGCCTATATGCTCTCCCACAAGCATGAGGATGTTGAAATGAAAACACCCGACGGCATCAATCTCACTGCCCGTTACATACCTGCCGAGAAAGAAACAAAAAAGTTTGTTATCTGCATTCACGGTCACAACTGTAACGGCCCCGACGAAATGAGCCATCTTTTCCCGTTTTACCATTACGAGATGGGCTTCAACTATTTTCTGCCCGATCTGAGAGGTCACGGCAGAAGCAGCGGCAGCATCATCGGCTTCGGTGCGCTCGATTATAAGGACATCAACCGCTGGATTGATTATCTTATCAACCGCTTCGGCGAGGATATCGAAATCATGCTCCACGGTATTTCAATGGGTGCGGCAACATCGATGCTCGTCAATAACAACAATCCCCGTGAGCAGGTTAAGCTCATCATCGAGGATTGCGGCTATACCAGTGCGTTCGAGGTGGTCGGTGTCAAAACACGCACAATTCTCACCTTCCTGAAAACCGATTTTATCGTGCATTTCATCAATTTCCATTGCAAGCTTTTTGCAGGCTACAGCCTCAGAAAGGATGCCAGCCCTCTCGGCACAATGAAGAATGCGAAAAATCCCGTGCTTTTCATCCACGGCGAGGAGGATACGCTTGTGCCTTTCCCGATGTGCCAAAGGCTTTACGATGCCTGCCCCACGGATAAGGAAATTTTCACCGTTCCCGGCGCCGTTCACGCTTACAGCTATTACGATGCCAAGGAAGAATATGACGAAAAAATGCGCCGCTTTATCGCCAAACATTTTGACCCTGCGGCAATAAAATAAAAAGCATTGCTGCAACAGCTGACTGCTATAGGCTCCTTTTGAAAGGAGCTGTCACGGAGTGACTGAGGATTGCGAATGCGCAGCATTCAGCGATTGCAAATCGCCACAGCAAATGCAACCCTCCGTCATTTTCTTTCGAAAATGCCACCCCCCCTTAAAAGGGAGGCTTATGCATTCGTTTATGCTTCAGCATCTTTACAAACAATTAACGGCTTGTACGGTCAACCCCGTGCAAGCCGTTGCTTTATATAACAAATTTATAAATCACAAAATAATGAATTGCGCTCGCAGCAACCGTCAGCACATGGAAAACAACGTGCATTGACGGTCTTTTTATGCCCAGACCGCAGAAAGCTGCTCCTGCAAGGTAAAATCCGTTTCCGAGAAGCAGTCCGCCGAAAGCATCGCCGTTGATTTCGCCGAGAATCGGAATAACACTCGCAAGCATCGCAACGCTCGAAGCAATATAAACCGCAACCGTGACCTTTCGGAGCTTTTCAAAGAAGAACAGCTTCGAAAAAATGCCGAAAAACGTGCATCCCCAGCCAACCGCCATAACAAAAATACAATGGGCAGGGCTGATGCTCCACAAAGTCATCATCGCGCAAGGGGTCGCCGTGCCTGCTATCAGCACGGGTACGGTTGAATGGTCAATAAGCCTCGACCTGCGCTTTGCCTCGCCGCTCGGAAGCCCGTGATAAACCGCCGAAACCGTATAAACCGCAATAAGCGAAAGACCGTAGATAACGGCTGAAAGCACGCTCCTGAATCCCTCTGCTTCTGCGATAAGAAAAAAGAAGCCTGCTGCCGCCGCAGCTGCGCCTGCCGCATGGGTTATGCAGTTGAGCGCATCAACCCTTCGGGAATATTCAATCAGCTTCACATCCTTGCCGAGCATTCCGCTCCCCCTTTCCGATTCAATGAGGTTAATTCTATCATATAATCCGTGAATTTTAAAGAGGGAATTTATGCTGAAAACAAAAAATCCGTCGGAACCCCTCTGATTCCAACGAACAAATAACACAGTTTACATTTCACTCTTCACTAAAAAAAGAAATAGCCCTTGACTGATGTTTCTTTACACAATCAATCAAGGGCTATTTCTGATAACTCTTAGTATCTAACATCTTTGGGTAACCTCTCTTTCTGTTATATTGTCCAATCTTAAATTTTCCGATTATTGATTTTCGTTTTATTTAAGATTGTCTTTTTGAAGACCTTTTGTTTTTGGTTTTGCTTTAAGGTCTTCAGGTTTTTACCTTTTCATCGGTATCACCCTTTCCTTGACTATAATATAGCACAGATTTTTACGCTTTTCAAGACGGAATTTTGTACAAAGTTAACCCTTGGTAATTATATAAAACGCAGAAATTTGGTCATTATGCTGAATATTTTTAATTTTTATATTGACATTGAATCAGCCGCGTGTTATCATTAAAATGTTGGGGTCTATAAAAACCCGTATAATTATAAAATCAACCTTGCAGGCACATCGCCTGCAGGGTTTTTCTTTCGCCGACTTTCTGCAATCGCCGCGGAATTGCATTCAGCTTCCTGAAACCTTGCAGATTTTCCCGACAAACGTTCAGTCCAAGAAGCCGGCAGGTCAATTTTCGCAAGTGTTGCCATACGATAAAAGCCGATAAAAAAACCCACAGAAATCAATCTGTGGGTCAGCTTGTCGAAAAACTTGTTTTTCTGCAAGGTGTGGCTGTTGAGAAAGGAAGCTGAATGGCGTTTTCTTCGCTTGAAGGTGTATAAAGATACATCGAAAAGCGAAAAAACGTCAAATAAACGAAAATATTAATTCAATCCTCCGTCTTTTGGCTTTGCCAAAATCCACCTCCTTTCAAAAGGAGGCTATCGCAAGTTTACGCCATATATTCGTTTATGCTTCAGCGACTTTATCGACAGTCAAACCCACAGAAATCAATCTGTGGGTTTCGTTGTTTTTCGTTGTTAATACCACAAGAATCCGAGCAGGAGAATACGGATTATCATTTGCCACCAGCTGTAGGAAACGGTGATTTCAAAATCGTCCGTATAGTTGCCGTAAAGAACGGTGATTGTTTTTGTGCCGACGGAATCAACGCTGAAGCCGTAGGCTTTGAGCAGAGCGGTATCGGTTATGATTTTTGAAGTGCCGTCGGAATACATTTCCTCAACAGCAATACCGCTCAGTTCAAAACTGTCAACCTTATATGTATATTTCGTCTTGTTCGGCAACGATATTATTTTGATGCCCGTTACGGTAGCGGCAGGGATTTCGTTCTTTTCATATTGCGCAACAACGGTTATGTCTTTGGCCGGCATCGTTTCGGGTATTTCGGGGAGCCAGCCGATGAAGGTATATCCTTCTTTTATCGGGTCGGCAGGAGGTGTTACTGCCGCACCGTATTCAAGAGCTATCGGAGCAATTTCGCTTCCGCCATCGGTGTTAAAGGTGATTGTGAATGTTTCTTCGGGGTCAAATTCCGTACATACAGCATACTCGCTGAAATGATTTGTCCGGAAAATAATGTAGCTGTCAAGAACAACCAATCGGTCAGCTCTGAATGATTCATAGTCGCCAAAATCGACACTGTCGGTAAACCAATGAATAACCCTGAAATCTTCCTCTTCTTCTTCGGTCAGCAAAGCTGTTTCTTTTTTTCCGTTCAGTTCATATGTAAAGATGCCGTTTGCGTATTCAACAGTTTCAAAATCGATTTCGCCTTCAGCGCCGATAATGGACAGCACCGTTTCTTTGAACTCTTCGGGAGCCTTGATTTTAAGGGTTATATATTCATCGCTTAACGGCTGAATGGAGTTACCGTCGCCGTCAACTATTTTGATATTAAGCAATTTTATCGGGTTCAACTGATTCCGGAGATAGAAACCGTTACGGTAAGTTTTAATGTTTATGGCAGTCGGTTCAAACACATCAAGATGAATGTTGCCGGCTTCATAATTAAAATTGCTGTCTGTGTGCTGAATGATAACAGATTCGTCATCATTTTTAAGGGTATAATGAACGGTTACGCCGTCAATGCTTATGCCGTCTGTTGCTCTTTTCCATTCGGCTTTGGAATTGCCGTAATAAATATCGGTAATTTCGCTGGCAAAAAAAGCATTATATTCGATTTTTTTGACTGTTGACGGGATATCTATGCTTGAAAAACGGCAGGTTATAAAAGCATTTTCACATATTGTTTCAAGACCTTCGTTGAGGATAAGTTCTTCAAAATTTTCGCACTGAGCAACAACGGTTGGTGAAAGAACTTTGACATTGCCCGGAATTTCAAGCGATGTAAGTGCCGTGTAGCTGAAGGCTCCGCCATCAATTATCTCTACACTTTCGGGGATTCTGATTTGCTGCAGCGAAGAGCAATAAGAGAAAGCTTGATTGCCAATGGTTTCAAGTCCTTCGGGAAGGAAAACCGATTCGAGGTTTTTGCAATTGTAAAATGCACCTGAGCTGATGTGTTTAACACCGCTGTTGAGCGTGACACTTTTCAGTTTATCGCAGGACTCAAATACATACATAGCGATAAGCCTTGTTTTTGAATAGAGTCTGCAATCGGAAGAGATTTTGTCTTTATCGACCTTGAGCAAGCAGTTTCCGATATACAAAAAGCCGTTATCCCAGTTTGCAGGGTCGCTGCAATAAGCGGTGTTTTCAAAAGCATCAATGCCGAGAGATTCAAGATTTTGTGAATTTCTGATATCGGAAAGCTTGGTGCATTTTTCAAAAGCATAGTTTCCAATTACCGTAACGCTGTCAGAGATAACAACCGATTCAAGGTTTGAGCAGGCTCTGAAGGCGCTGTTACCGATAGTTGTTACGGTATCGGAAAAAGTAACACTCTTCAGTTTTTCATAACCGCGAAACAAGCCCACGGATACGGTTTCAATACCCGAAGGAACAACAAAATCCGTAACAAGCTTTCCGCCGATATAAAAGTTTTCGGTGAAATATAAGGGCGATGAGCTTGAATCCGAAGTTTGGGTACGGCACCAATCACCTTCTGTGCCGTTAAAATATAAATCTCTGATATTTGTGCAGTTATTGAATGCATAGTTGCTGAAATCAATGGCGGTTGCTGATAATGTGACCGTTTCAAGGTTTGAGCAGTTGGCGAATGCATTTGTCGGAATGTTTGTCACACCTTTGCCGATAATAAGGGTTTCGGCAGAGCTGCAACCGCTGAATGAATATCTGTCAAGATTTGTAACGCTGTCGGGTATTATTATGCTTTCAAGACTGTTACATTGATAAAACGCATAGTCTCCGATGCTTTCAAGACCTTCGGACAAAGGAAAGCTTTTGAGGGCACTTGCAAAATAAAAAGCATGATGTTCAATTGTTTCAAGGTTTTTACCGCCGCTTAAGATGTTCAGCGTTTTATTGCCGCAGAATGCTCCGCACATAATCCGTGTTACACTGTCAGGAATTTCATATTCCGTTATTCCCGAAGCATTTGGGAAAAGATAAAGCTTTTTTTGGTTGCGGCTGTAAAGCACACCTTTTTCATCCGCATAAAAAGCACCGTTGCCTTCTTCAACGCTGACAGCTTCAAGGTTGGGGTATCCCACTGAATAGTTTAAATAGAAATCAAAAGATTCGTTTATGGTAACATCTTTTGCAATTGTTATTTTTTTAATATCTTTATAGTAATCTTTCCACGGAGATGCGGATAACTGCTTATCTGCAATATAAAGCTCCCCGTCATCGTAGAGAGTCCAGTATGTTCCGCTTGCCTTAATTTCATGTTCTGCCGCAAAAGCCGTAATATTGCTCAGGAGCATCGACAAAACAATTATAAAAGAGATGATTTTTGAGTATTTTTTGATACAATTCATATCAGCACTTCCTGTTGATTAAGTTTTATATGCTACTGCAGTGTATTTGCCTCCGGGCTCTGTTGTTACGTTGAAGGTATCAGACATGGCGACTATGCCGTGCTGATTCTCCAAGCCCGTCTGAATATCAAAATCGTCAAGAGTAAGACCTGCGTCAAAAGTCAACGTATATGTTTCATATTCGCTTCCCGAGCCCGGGCTGTAAACCATAACATCTACCGTTGCCTTGCCTTGCGTTGTGGGCGGTGAGGTGGTTGTCGGTTTGGCTGTGGTGGCAGGTTTTGCAGTTGTTGAAGGCTTGGTTGTTGTCGCCTTCTGCGTAGTGCTTGGCTTGGTGGTAGTGGGTTTAGCCGTTGCGGTTGGTCCGGTTGTTACGGGTTTCGTTGTCGGAGTTGTTGTATTTGCCCTTGTTGTGCCGCTTTGAGATGAGGATTGAGCCGTTACTCCCGACGTTGCCGGATCAGAAGAGTTTGTATTATCCGCAAACGATACAGATACCGTTGAGCCGTCAGACTCAACCGTTATTTCGCCGTGCTCACGGGTTGCGATAACCGCAATGTTTTCGCTTGAAAGCTCCGTGGTTTCTTCCACAAAAGCCGTTGTGCTCTCGGCACGTCTGTCATGAACAACCTTTGCAACCGTTGCGCCGCCTCCGCCGACAACAACTGCTCCCGTTACGATTAACGCAACCGTTTTTGCGGTTACGGTTGTTGCCGCTGCAGCACCTGCGGCTGAAGCAGCACCCGACGTAACAGCCGCACCCGATGTTACCGCAGCCCCTGAAGCTGCAACGGCGGCACCTGAGGTTGCCGTGACCGCAGTGAACGCCGCAGCCTGCGCCGCACTGCCTGCAAACGAAGCAGATGCGGTTTCTGCGGATTTGCGCAGAGCAAAAAGAATAAGCGGCAACGGAGCAACACCAAACAGAGGCATGCCCTTTTTGTTGCGTTTTTCAACCTCTTCCCTTATATCTTCTCTTGCCCTGAACAATCGGCTTTTGACCGCCGCTTCCGAAATTCCGAGCTCTTCGGATATTTCGGCTATACTCATTTCATGCTGATAGAAAAGCACAAGACAAAGACGCTTGTCCTCCGATACGGAGTTGACGATTTCTCTGATTTCCTCGCTTCGTTCATCAAGAACTGTGCTTTCTTCGGGCAAAACCGAAGCGTTTTCTTCTTCCTGAATTTCAAAAATAAACTCATGCTCGGGAGCAAGCAGGGCAGGCTTTTTCTTTTTCAGATAATCCTTACCGTGGTTGGCGGCGATTGCCGTCAGCCATTTTTTTGTTTTTGCAGGCTCTTTGAGCGTATGTATGTTTTTCAGTGCGGAAACAAAACAATCCTGCGTCAGGTCTTCCGCTTCGTGATGGTCATGCGTAATTTCATAAAGAATGGAATAGATAAGCGGAGAGAATTCCGTATATAGCTTTTCAAATGCCTGCATATCGCCCTGTTGCGCTTTTGCCGCAAGCTCGGCAACAACCGACTCCTTCAATCCTCTTCATTCCTTTCTTTAAACAGATAATATATACATTATACCAATAAATATTCCTTTTTCAACAAAAAACGCCAATTTGCAAACAATTAATTTTCTGTAAACAATTGAAAAACCGTGCAACTTTTTTGCGTTTAATTCGTCGGCGTTCAAAAAAATAAAAACAAAAAAATTAAAAATTTTTTCAAAAAATCTGAAACCTTTTTGTTTTTGCCTCGTCTTAATTGACAGGAAGGCAAAAAGCGGCACGTTTTCGTAAAAGCCGACAGGCTTTGAGAATGACACAAAGTGCGGCGCCGACGGCTTTATATTTTGAAGCACAGATAACGCCTCAAGGTCTGCTTGCCTTCTTGTTACCGTGCCTGCACAGGCGTTTGCTTTTGCAGGCACAACAAAAATTTTTCAAAAAAAATGAACCGATTCCGTTTTTTGCTCGTCTAATGGGTGAAAAGGCAAAAATAAAATTTTAAGGTGGTTTGAATTATGGGTATTACAAATTTAAAATGCACATCCTGCGGAGGTCCTCTTCGTACGGAAGACAACGGCGAAACCTATGTTTGCGAATATTGCGACAGTGTTATGACTCCCGATACGGTGCGCCTTAACATCAAGCACAGCGGCACCGTAAAGGTTGACGGCATCGCAGGCGTTGATACTCTTCTTGACAGAGCGTTTATCCTTCGCAAAACAAGAAAATTTGAAGATGCTTTGGTTAAATATCAGAGAATTCTTGAAATTGTGCCCACATCGGCTGAGGCTTACTGGGGAGTTTTTCTCTGCACATACGAGGCTGCAGACGAAGAAGAATTAATTAATCTCTGCAATGATTACTCTGCTGACGACAACATGAATCTTGCGCTCGAGTTCTCAGAGGGCGAGCTTCACGAAAGCTATGCCCTTGTAATAAAAAAAGCAACTCACGCTTATGAAGACAATGAAGCTCTTCTGCTTAAAGAATATAAAGACCGCCGCCGAGTATTAACAATAATCAAATACATAGTCCGCATTATATTCTACATAGCTGTTGGCGGCATTGTTGCTGCATGGTTTATGTTTTTCAGAATGGAAGCTGTTCTTGCTGAAGCTAATGCGCAGGGAGTTCTCCTGCCCGACACATATTATGACGTTCAGGGAATGGCGGCAAAGCTTTCGCTCGCATCAAGCGTTGTTGCAATTCTGAGCAACTGGGGTCTTGTTTATATAAAGGACGAGCTTGACAATCTGGTTTTCGACTGGTTCAAATATGTTCTTTATGTAATATGCGGCATTTCTGCGCTGGTATCATTCCTCATAGGGTGAGTTAAATGAACAATGAACCAATCAGAAAAAGAGTTAATCTCGACGGATTTCATTCGCTCGATATTTCTTTCAGCGAATCGCGGCAAACCGTTGTAACGGAGCTTGTAACTCCCGATGAACCGCCGATTCTGATTTATGCAGAAAAATTCGATGAGCCCTGCGATTATCTGAAAAAAGGTATAAGAAAGGGCATTGAATATCTCAACGGCAAAAATGCATCAAAGGAGAACTTATGGAAGCAGATAAATCAAGAATAGCCGAGCTGGTTGTTAAAATTCAGAACGGCGATAATTCGGCCTTCGACGAACTGTACAAAGCAACAAATCAGCGTGCATTTTTCGTTGCTCTTGAATTTGTGAAAAACAATTCCGATGCAGAGGATATTCTGCAGGAAAGCTATATAAAAGCCCTTTCAAAAATCAGAGAGCTCGATAAACCCGAAAGCTTTCAGAGCTGGCTCAATCAGATTGTTGCCAACAAAAGCAAAGACTGTCTGAAAAAGAAAAAGCCCTCGCTTTTTGAAGCGGAAGAAAACGAGGTTTTTGAGCTGATTCCCGATGAAGATACAGACTTCACCCCCGAGGATAACCTCGATAAAGCCGAGCTTCAGAAAGCTGTTATGGAGGTTCTTGATGAACTCGGCGAAGAAAAAAAGGCTTGCGTTATGATGATGTATTTCGAAGAGCTGTCGGTCGGCGAAATCGCACAGGCTCTCGAAATTCCTGAAGGAACAGTCAAAACAAGGCTGTTTTCCGCTCGTAAGGACCTTAAGGGCAAATTTGAAAAGAGAGGTATAACCTCGGCTTACAGCGTTGCTCCCATCGGAGTTGTTCTCTGGGCAATGCGCAGAACCGCAGAAAGCGTTCAGAAATCCTTCCTTGCTGGCCCCGCACCTGCAAAAATTCTTGCAGGCATATCAGCTTCGGGGGCAGCAGCAGGCGCCACTGCCGCTGTCACCGGAGGGGCCGCTGTTGTTACCGCCGGCACAGGTGCTGCTGTTGCCGGCGCAGGCGGCTCAATTGCAGCAAAGATTGCGGCGCTGACCGTTGCGCAAAAGGTTATCGCAGGCGTTTCTGTTGCTGCGGTAGTTGCAGGCTCTGCGGCAGGCGTTGCCACAGTTGCCAACAATGCGAGGAAAAATGAAGTTTCCTCAACAACCGCAGTTATCGAGGAGAGCACAACCGCTCCGAGCACGGAAAACATAACCGTTCAGGCGGCAGCAGGCACGGTTGAATTCACCGTCAGCGAAAATTCCGAAACGCTCAGTGTTCAGAACGCTTCAACAACGGTACAAGCCTCAGGCGAAGCATCCGCCGTTTCGGGCACTGCGGCTTCATCAGCAAAGCCCGCCTCAACCGCAAAGCAGCAAACAACAAAACCCTCAACCGCAAAAACAACCACCCAATCAGCCACCAAACCGACCACCACGAAACCATCGGCAAGCAATACAACCACAACCGGGGCTTCCGTTGCCAAAACAACCAAGCCAACAACAAAGCCATCAACCAAACCTGCACAAACAGTACCCGAAACAGAACCGCCTGAAACAGAAACCACAACGAAGAAAGTAACAACAACGCAGGCACCTGCAACCGTTAATGTTACTTATATCAAGGCTGACGGAAAAGAAATTACGGACAGCTTCACCGTTCCCGCAAACACAAATATGACATATGAATATCTGGAAAGCAGGCTTGAATACCCCGTGCGTGATTACGGAATGGACGGCAGCGCGATAGACAAAACCGCCGTTTCCGGAAAATCATATGACTTAACGGTAGATATATAATTTTTTCAGATTTCGGTGAACCGAACCGCAATATCCATCGTCTTATTGGTGAAAAGGATGTAAAAATCCAAAAAATAATAAGGAGTCTTAAACATGACAAAGAAAAACATTCTTAAAAAAGTTCTTGCCGTATCCCTTGCGGCAATGCTCACCCTCGGCTCGATTCCTCTTTCGGGATTAAGCGGAATCAGCCTGCCCTCAATTTTCTCATTCTCCGCAAGCGCAGCGGAGGAGGAGCCTGTCTGGACCGTTGCAACTGATGATATGCTCAAAATCGAAGGCAACACAATCACAGGATATACAGACAGTCTTTCAGGCAACATAGAGTTTCCCTCAAAAACCGCAAACGGTACGGCAATCACCGAAATTGCAAGCCGGGCATTCGAGGGATGCTCAGCTTTAACTGCAGTTAAAATCCCCGATACAATTATCAAAATAGGATATTCAGCATTCAAAAACACAGGGCTCGAAACAGTATACTTCAACGCAAGCAACTGCAAAATGGGTATATTCAACACCGGAAATACAAATAATGAGACTTATTCCGCTTTTGCTTCAAACAACAATCTCGAAAATTTTATATTCGGCGAAAATGTTACTTCAATTCCTGCCAATGTTTGCAAATTTGCAAGTAATCTTACCTTTGTAGAATTCAAGGGTGAAGTAACAGAAATCGGCAATTATGCTTTCGGAGATTGCAAATCACTTGGAGCAATTGACCTCTCAAAAGTTACCTCTATTGGTTACGAAGCTTTCTTAAACTGCGGTTCATTAAGGGCAACCGATAAGAATAAGGCATCTGACGAAGATAACGGAACAATCGTTTTTTCTGCAGATCTTTTGACCATAGGTTCATGTGCGTTTGAAAACTGCACATCAATCAAAACCGTAACAATTCCTGAAAATACAACTGAAATAGGATATTCAGCATTCAAAAACACAGGGCTCGAAACAGTATACTTCAACGCAACCAACTGCAAAATGGTTGTATTCAACCCCGGCCTCTCAAATGATACAAATAATGAGGAGCATTCCGCTTTTGCTTCAAACAACAATCTCGAAAATTTTATATTCGGCGAAAATGTTACTTCAATTCCTGCAAATGTTTGCAAATTTGCAAGTAATCTTACCTTTGTAGAATTCAAGGGTGAAGTAACAGAAATCGGCAAATACGCTTTCGGAGATTGCAAATTACTTAAAGCAATTGACCTTTCAAAAGTTACCTCTATTGGTTATGAAGCTTTCTTAAACTGCTATTCATTAAGGGCAACTGATAAGAATAAGGCATCTGACGAAGATAACGGAACAATCGTTTTTTCTGCAGATCTTTCGACCATAGGTTCATGTGCGTTTGAAAACTGCACATCAATCAAAACCGTAACAATTCCTGAAAATACAGCTGAAATCGGATATTCAGCATTCAAAAAAACAGGGCTCGAAACAGTATACTTCAACGCAACCAACTGCAAAATGGGTATATACAACACCGGAGATACAAATAATGAGGAGCATTGCGCTTTTGCTTCAAACAACAATCTCGAAAATTTTATATTCGGCGAAAATGTTACTTCAATTCCTGCAAATGTTTGTAAATTTGCAAGTAATCTTACCTTTGTAGAATTCAAGGGTGTGGTAACAGAAATCGGCAAGTATGCTTTCAGCGATTGTTCTCTCATCAATACCATATGTTATGCAGGTTCAGAGGCTAAGTGGAACGAACTTAAAGCGAAAATACAAAACACCCATAATGACCCCATACTTGATGAGTCTTTGGATGTTAAATTCGGTATTTCTGCTTCTCTTGAGCTTAAAAACCTCAGCAACAAAACCGAATTTTTCACAGGCGATACAATCGAACTTTCCGCAGCTGCATCCGATGCCCCTGCAGGCGCAGAAATCATCTGGACCGTTGACGGCAAATCTGCAGGCAACGGCACAAGCTTCAGCTATGCTTTCAGCAAAACAGGCACCGCTGAAATCGTTGCCGTTCTTGTTGATTCAAAAGGTAACACTTTCGTTGAAGATTCCGTAACGGTTACCGTAAACGGTCGTGAAGAAAAAGAATACCACTTCAGCGACAGCGAATCTCTTTCCGTTTCCGTATCATATGACCACGATTGCTTCGGCGATGAAAAGGTTGAACTTAAAGTCGACAAAGCCGCAGGCGTTCGTGATGAGCACGATTTCAATATCCCCGACGATTTAATCAAAAAGCAGGTTGGTCTGTTCGATATCAGAATGTGCATCCGGAACACAGATAACGAAGCAACAATCGCTGACGGCAAGAATGTTAAGGTCAGAATGGAAGTTCCCGAAAGATATAAGAATCTTGCCGATTTCAGAATCGTTCATTACATGAAGAATAATGTTCGTGAGGTTTTCACAAACAGCTCCGTTATTGATGAAGCCAACAACGAAAGACCCCTTGCAATCATTCACGAAAACGGCAAAATATATCTCGAGTTCTCCGTAACCGAATTCAGCGATTTTGAACTGTTCGTTCTTGAGCCCGAAACATTCCCTGCCGTTTCCATTGTCAACAAGGACAAAGTAAAAACAATCAACTACGGTGAAACTCTTCACCTTACCGCAAAGACAACCGACATTCCTGCTGACGCAAAACTCTTCTGGTACGTCGACGGCGTGTATAAAGCCAGCGGCACAACGTTTGACCTTTCATTTAAAAAAGGCAGTGTAACGGTAAGCGTAAAGCTCGTTGATGCAAACGGTAACGATTATTATGAAGGTGCTGAAATCTCCGATTCGCAGTCCGTAACCGTAAAGGCAGGTTTCTTCCAGAAGTTAATCAATTTCTTCAAAACACTTTTCGGTCTTAACAGAACTGTTATACAGACCTCCGGTTTTTATTATTGATTTCCCGACCGTTCTCTTTCTCCTTGTACTGAAACGCGTATATCTCTTTTTAGTTTGAGGAGTTTGGCATAAAGAAGGCGTCTGCTTCGGCAGATGCCTTCGACATGAAAGCTGTACAAAACCCAATATTGAAATGGTTTTCAAGTAAAACAGAGGTGTTATTTATGAAAACAAGTTTTAAAAAAATCACTGCAATCATTCTTTCCGCAATGCTCCTGCTCTGCTCGCTTCCGATTACGTCGTTTGCAGCGGAATATGAGGGCGAATGCGGCGGAAATATGCGCTGGAGCCTGACCGACGGCATGCTTGAAATCACGGGCAGCGGTGAAATGACCGAATATCCGGATTCAGAAGATATTCCGTGGAACAACTATTGCGAAAGCATAACCAAGGTAGTTATCGCAGACGGTGTAACCTCTGTCAGCTCCTATGCTTTTGCAAGCTGCACAAACCTTAAAGAAGCCGTTTTGCCCCCGAGCCTTACCGAATTGAGCATGGGCATGTTCTCGGGTTGCGGGTTTGAAAGCTTCAACATTCCCGATACCGTCGAGAGAATCGGCAGGGAGGCATTCAATTATTGCACTTCGCTTGAATCGGTCAGCATTCCTTACGGTGTTAAAGAGATTGACAGTTTCGCATTTAATTACTGTGGTTTGAAAACAGTCACAATTCCCGGCAGCGTTAAGAAATTAGGATATGCCACCGAAAATCTGGAGATAGTTGTAGGTGAATGTATTTTTGCTTTTAACGAAAGCCTCGAAACCGTCATTATTGAAAACGGCGTTGAAGAAATCGGCGGAGCGGCATTTTTTGATGCTTGCGCCCTCAAAAATGTTATTATCCCGGACAGCGTAAAAACACTCGGTGTGGCCGCTTTCGGCAGCTGCATATCTCTTGAATCTCTGGTTATACCGGCAAGCGTTACACGCATAGATACAGGTGCTTTCTATAATTGCGGTAATCTGACCGATATCTATTACAAGGGCTCTCGTGAACAATGGAATAAAATCGAAATCTCAGAAGATTTTCACAGCCTTGACAGCATAACCGTTCATTATGATTATGTTGCAGTTGAGGATGTTATCCCGAAAGACGGTCAGATAATCCGTACCCCGTCAACCGATACAATCAGGTACGGCGAAACTCTCGTTCTTCATTCGGGAATCGAAGCTCTGCCTGACGGAATGAAAATCGTCTGGAGTGCAGAGGGTGAGGGCGTAACTCTCGAACCGAGCGAGGATATGCTCACCTGCAAGGTTACCTGCGAAAAGAAAGGAAGCTTTACCGTAACCGCAACACTTGTTGATGAGGAGGGCAACGTTATAACCGATATGCACGGCAACAAAATTACCGCAGAGCAGACAGTCACATCAAAGGTGAATTTCATTTATAAGCTGATTTCGTTCATCAAAAATCTTTTCGGTTTTTCAAGAACGGTTTTGCAGGCAGTATAACTGTTTGCTGTAGATTGATTGTAAAAACATACAGAGAATAAATTAAAACAAGGCTTGCCCGACAGGTTTCGTGCAAGCCTTGTTTAACTATATTATGTTTCGGCGTTAAAGAAACTGTAAACCTTTCCAAGGATGTCATAGAATTTGAGCATATAGGGGTTGAGCGCATCCCAGTACGGCTCATCAAAAAGCACGGACCACTTGAAGGGCTCTCTTATCAGATGGAGAATATCGCACTCTGAAAAGTAGCGGTTGTTGCCCTCGCCGACACGGATTACTCCGAAGGCCTTGAGATCGTTATAAAGGTCATCCTGTGCCTTCATCCACAGATACGGGAACTGCAGGCGTGAAAATTCAGCCTTGGCGTTGGCGCATTTCCAATATCTCCAGGATAGTCTTGACTGCAAAATGTTTCTGAATTGCTGTGAAGTGGTTGCCTCATCCATTGCCGCCTGCCACAGCTCGTCGCAATGCGCTATGTCAGCGTTTGTCATACCGTAGAGTGTTTTCTTTGCTTCCTGGTAAATGGTAAGATGTTTTTTGTCTGTTACGGCGTGGGCCGATATAATTTCAATAAACTCCTTGATGTATCCCCAGCCGGGACCGTAAACGGCTGCAAGATAGCCGTCAAGCTCCGTTTCAAGGTCGATGTACGGGTTCTGCATCAGTTTCTGGAGCAGATATGTACGAAGGTCGCCGAATTCGGCATCGCACTCGCTGATATAGTAGTTACCCTCTTCGTAAACACCCTTGACATTATTCTCGTAGAATATCTGTACGTTACGCTGAAGTACATTGAAATTCGGGAAAATGCATATTGTTTCACGGTAGTTGTTTACGTAGTCCCAGATATAAATTCTGTCGCAGATTTTGCCCCACGCCTCAAGGTCTGCCATAAATGCGGCGTTTTCTTTGCACTTTTCATCGTCCAGCGTGTGACCGAAACAGCACTCGATCGAGCAAAGGCGGACTATGACGTTATCACGGGGAACAACCTTTGTCGGTGCCTTACGGGTGTACTGGTAGGCAAAGGTATCAATAACAATGTTCGTATAGCCGGCGTCCTCAACAGCCTTGGCAACAGCGTTTACAAATGTAATCATAGTTCCCGACTGTGAACCGTTTTCCCTGTCGAGAGCCTTACAGCTTTCGCACTCACAGTAATCCTGATTGTCGTGCTGCGTGAGCGAAAGAAGCTGCACGCTTGCACTCGGGTCGTGGTTTTCCTTAATTGCGGCAAGAACCTCGGCAGTTACTATTTCAAGCGTCTTGGGGTTGGTCAGGCAAAGCTGATTGGGTGTACGCTTGCCCTCGTGAAGAGCAAAATATTCGGGATTGGTTTCAAAGTAATCGGCCGATTTACAAAACTGTGTTGTAAGCGTATGGGCAAAGGAACCGATATAACCTACACCGCCGCCCTGTTCGGGACTGAGGGCACAGTAAACCAAACCGTTGTGACCGTTTGCAACGGAAAACTCGGGATCACGGGAGCTGTTTGTGTCGGTCTGCGTATATTCAAAGAACGGTTCATAGCTGTCATCAATATCCGTTGGCAAAACAAGCTGCGCATTTGAGGGTACAGAAACCGAATCATACCTGTACCAACGACAGCCGCAGTATTTTTCAAGGAAACCGTATACGCCGTAAATGGTACCGCGTGTGCCTGCACCGCAAATATACACAGTGTCGCCCTCGGATTTAATGATATAACCGCCGTTGTCGTAAGAACTCAGGTCAAACTGCTTTCTTGCAGTTTCGCCAACAACAATTTCCGCTCCGCTTTTGGCAGTTGAATCGGTTGAAACCGTATATTCGCCGCCCGTTACCCGACCAAGGTAGCAGGCTAACTTTTCGGCAGCATAGCGATCCGTCTGCGAAGCGTTTGAGCCTACAACAATCGTTGCGTTCTTCACACAAAATCCCTCCTCCTGTGCGGCGGAAACAAAAGCAAAACCGCAGCAAAGACTGATACAAAGAATAAGCGAAATGAGTTTTTTCATAAATGAACCTCCCTTATTTGTACTTATAAATCTATTATACAACAAGAAAGGTTGCTGTCAACTGACAAAAACGAAAATTGTATTCCAAAACATTCCCTCAACAAAAAATCTTGAGGTCTGTGGAAATAAGTAAAAGTGCAAGGGACGGTTCTCTGTTTTATGTAAAACAAAGGCGCACTGCAAGGGGAATGCGGGTCGGATTTCTCATAGTACTCGACTTTCGGGAATCGCTTCTGATTCTTTTTCGCTCTGCTGCTCGTCGAGCTGAAAACAGTCCATCGGACTGTTTTCTTAACGCTCGTTCGAATCCCTTGCCTATAAAGAATTAAAGGAGATAGCTGATGCTATCTCCTTTAATTGGCGCGCTGCAAGGGATTCGAACCCCTGACCTTTTGGTTCGTAGCCAAACACTCTATCCAACTGAGCTAGCAGCGCATACATATTCAGTTCGCATCGGAGTTCCGATTGCCCAAGTATATTAACACATCCGTTCAAAAAAATCAACCCTATTTTTGAAAAAAATAAAATTTATTTATCTTTTGCTCTTTCCGCTATGTTTTAACGGGCTTTTCGGCTCCGAATCCGTTGCCCGTCATCTGCTTTAACCTGCAATTCTGCCGTGCGTGCGCATCATGCCAGAAAGTGAACGCCGAGCGCTCCCGATGAACTGTGCAGACTGATTACGCTGCCGTTTTCGGCAGTTATTATTCTTTCAAATCCCGCTTCACGCAGGGTTTTTGCCGCCTGCTCAAGCTCTGAGCCGTCAATCCCCGAATGAAAAACAAACGCTGCCGATTTATCTGCGCAAGGATATTTTGCCACGAGGTCGCTCACATACTGTCTGCGCACCGCCGCAGATTTACCTTTATATTTCGCAAGGATTTCTATTTTTCCGTCAACCATTCCTGCGCAGGGCTTGATGGCAAAAAGACTTGCTCCCCATGCGCTCACGGCTGAGCACCTGCCGCCAAGGCGCAAAAACTCAACGCTGTCAAGCAGATACGAAACCCTTGCTTTCGGCACAAGGGCTTTAAGCTCCGTATATATTTCTTCCGCAGCCAGACCTTTATCCCTCATTTCGCAGGCTTTAAGAGCAAGCAGTCCTATTCCTCCGCCGAGATTTTTTGTATCAAGAACAAAAACATCTCCCATTCTTGCCGATGCAATAACGGCATTGCGATGGGTTGATGAAAGCTCCGAGCAGAACGAAAGATGGATAACCGCCGCACCGCTGACGATAAACGGCGCAAAAAAATCCATATATTCTCCGGGCGAAACAGCAGAGGTTTTCGGAATTATCCCCGTTCTGCCGACATAATCAAAAATCCATTTGCCGTTAACATCAATGCCGTCACGCATCGCATTGCCATCGGCAACAACATACATGGGCATTATTTCAATGCCGTTTTCCCTTGCAAAATCCTGCGGCAAATCCGCCGCGCTGTCAACGCTTATGATAACTTTCTTCACAAAAAATCCCTCCGCAGTTAGTTTAACCGCAGAGGGATAATTTATCAGCCGTTCATTTTTATCGTTTCAATGCTTCAATAAAGGTGAACATTTCTCTGTAAAAAGCAGGAGTTTTCTGCGAGGCATATCTGTCAAACGGAGCAAGACCGATAACCGTTCCGTGATGACCCGACATTGTTTCGGAGATATTCCACACGCCCTTTTTGATTTTCTTTGCTTCAACCGTTCTTACGTCTTTTTCGTGATAAACGCCCTCTTCATCGTCGGGCTTCTGAGCCGAGATAACACTTACAAGACCGTCATTCTCCTGCCACTTTTCATCAATCACAATGCCGCCCTCGGTTGTGCCGTCATATGTGCCCATACCGAGCGCAGTTGCCCGAAGAACAATCAGCATATCAGCGGTGGGAGTCTGACCGTCAAACATAACGGCTTTTCTCGTTGCGCTGTAGGCATAGGAGAAATAATAAACGCTGTCAACGGTTTCAATCATTTCGTTGAGCTTAGCCGCACCGTC